>OMKD01000155.1 GCA_900299495.1 Sphingobacteriales bacterium | reverse complement strand
GATGTGCATATAGCTGATTGTTTTTATTGATGATGGTGAAATCCAATGCCTGTTTATTGACTCCGAATTTATAATCTCCAAGTCGAATAATGGCATCTCCATCTTCATATAAATCTAGCTTGTCTTTGAGTTTGGTCAGACTTTCTTCCTTGCTGGTCTTTAGCCTGCTCTCAAAGGATTCTGCTTTTGCCTGCTCATCTGTTTTTCGGAAGGATTCAATGAGCTTTCTAAGCTTGTCGATCATGAAGTCTGCAGCGAAGAAGGAATGGATTTCTTCTTCGGTTTTAAGACTTTCAGCTTTTTTGAAAATCCCCTGAAGTAGTCTTTCCGCAGATTGTTCCATGCGTACGATCTTAGCATTCCGTACTGCTTTTAATTGCGTTTTCTTGCTGTCAAAGGCATTATAGACCGTATCTCTCTTTTCATGGATGAGATCGATGAAATCATCAAACTGTGCAAACTTAGCCTCTAATTCTTCCAATTGAATGGATAGCTTATTGAGATGTTGATCGCATTTTTCTTCGTCTGTAGATAGATCCAGTAAGTTTGTGATACTTTGACTCAGCAATTTTATTTGCGCATGAAAATCCGCTTCACTTTCTCGTTTTTGTAAGCCTTCTAGGCTTGTTTTAGCATTTGCCCTGATTTTGTTGATAGAGGAAAACAGTAAAGAAATCTGTTCTATGATTTGCGTGGATTGATTGCTATCTTCAATATTTAGGCTATTGACGATATCAATCAGCATTTCCATCTCTATACTCATCTCGTCCAGACGATCAATCAATTCCTGAACATCAAGGGCACGATCAATTTGCTTAAGATTTTCAGCTGCAGACTCTAAATACTGGTAGTATGGACTCAATGCCTCCTCTCCTAAAAGGAAATCAATACATCTTCTGGAGAGTTGTTTGTATCGGTCTTTGAGCTGCCTGTCCAATTGCTCAAGTGCTGCTGTGTCTGTATATTTATCTTCTTCCAGGGCGATTGTTTTACCCTGTTGTATGCGTAATTGTTTTAGGTATTTTACATAACTGTCAATATCCTCAAAGCGATTCCTTCCAATGTCCTTCATCAATTCCTCAACCTCCAGCTGAAGTTGATTTAGCGCCTCTGCTGCTTGCTTTCGTTGAAAATTGACCTTCTCAAAAGCTTCAATGGCCTGGTTGGAAATGGATTGTAATTCCTGAAGCGGAGCAGCAAGATCTGCTGTCTCTGGTTCATTTATCCAATAGTAGGAGTCCAGTATCTCACCAGCTTGTTTTTTGATATCATCATAAAGACTATCGTAAGAATCATCCTTGTTCAAAAGGGTGATCAGTTCTTGGCATTCTGCCATTGCGCTAACCAGACTTTTGTTTCCAATCTTGAACAACAGGCTATCGCTAAATTGACTGTCCTGTGCTATCTCTTTGCTAAATGGTGTGGACCATAATTGGATTTGATGATGTTTTGTGGCTTCTTCATCCACTTTGAAGTAGGCTAATTGACCATCAGGGAATAGATTGAATCCATTACAGAATATAGGTGTGCTGATATCCTGTTTGATGATGTTATAGGGCATTAAAACGTAGTCTCCTTTTGCTTCTTCATAGAACACGTAAAGGAAATCCTCTCCATTGGGAGAGGTGATTAAACCCTGGTAGCGCACATCTTCAATACTTTTTTCAAATCGTTTGAATGCACCGGTTTGTAAATAATATCCATCAGGAAATATCAAACCCTGACTTTCAGGAAGCAAAATCGCAGCGTCCTGAATGCTTTGGATTTTTTCAACTCGCTTTACCTTATGGTTGTAAACAAAATAGCGTTCCTCCTCCTGGTAAGGTTTGATGCTTAGGATGATTAGGTTGCCTAGATCAGCGAATCTGATTTCAGCATCCTCCAGAACTTGATCCGTATATTCCACCGCTTCATTATAGATCCCTTTTCCATCATCGGTGTTATCCTCAATTTTTATGGTAAGATCCCCGCCAACGGTCTCTACAAATACCTTATCCAAAATGGATACATGTGGATGTGCTCCATGCCTGTGCATGTCAAAATTACTATCGATCCAGCTGAATTCGTGTTGATTAGGATATTGGAACTCCTGATCGCTTCTGTTGTCGATGTATTGCAGGCCTTCTTCATGGATAAGCCATTTGAAGGTCTTTATATCCTTAGTGGATTCACTGACCTGAAACACCATGTAAAGATAACTGCCTATTTTGCTGAATTTTGCAAAAAAGGTGTTTCTGTAATATTTGTATAAGCTTTTGAAATCGTCTTCAAACTGCTCATTATTGATTAGTTGAAGTGGTTTTTCCTTAAAGCTGTTTCCATCAAATTCATATTGGCTGAATACATCGCTCAACTGAATGTCAGAACGAAGTCCAAAGTGAACGTTATATGCAAAAAGGGAGGTATTGCCATGATTGTATATATCTCGGGCTACACAAAGGTTTTGCGTGTTAATTCGTTCTGTGGCAATCAGCTTGGACTCCACGGATCCAAATACCTCATTTCGCTTGGAGTTAAGTTGCCCAAGTCTTTTGATTAGCTCATCTTTTTGGATGCCAAATCTGGATTGAATAATCTCATACGTTCCAGATTCTAATTGTTGTTCTTTTTGCATGGAGTTGTTCATTTAAGCTTGGAGAAATGGGGTTTAAGGGTTTCCTCCCGAAGGAGGAAACCTTTTTGGGGTTACTATAGATGATTTAATTAGGATAATCCAAAGGAATCCGCCAGTTGTTTGATCTGGTTTAAGGAGTCCTGGTCTTTCTGGTTATTCGCCTTACCACCAAGGGTATGGATTAGTTTTGCAATACTTAAGTTTTTGACATCCTCCGTGCTGATATTGTATTTACGAATCAGTTGTTGGATGTTTGAAAGAACGTCTCCATCCTTTGTTAATCCGGCCTTTAGTTCCTGAAGATTGGAAGAGTGATTGATCATTCGATCGATACCTTTACCTTTCGCGATCTGTCCCATGATCTGCTCAAAGAACATTGTTTCTCCTCCAAGTATTTCAATGTTAGCCGCCTGAAGTGCCTCAGAAATTACCTCTGCCTGAGCATTTGCAATATCTTTCTGGATGTTGATATTGGCAAGATCAACCTGAAGTTCTTTGTCTAGTCTAAGCTTGAACTCTTCGTGCTCTTTTCCTGCACCATCAAGTTTCTTCATAGCCTCTGCTTTTTCTTCAATAGCAGCTGCTTCTGCAGAAGCCTGCTCTTTGATCACTTCAGCTTCAACCATTCCTTGTTCTTTAGCAACTTGGGCTTTAACCATGCCATCCAGCTTTTCAGCTTCTGCTTTCGCTTTGATTGCTTCTGCTTCAGCCAACGCTTTTTTCTGGATGATATTTGCATCGACAATACCTTGGCGTTCTGTTGCATCTGCTTTAGCATGCATTACTTCTGCCTCAGAAAGTCCTTTAGTCGCTTCTTCTTTAGCAATAGCCTCAGCAATGATCTTACGAGCTTCAGCTTCTTTAACAGCAGCTTCTTTCTTAGCCTGTGCCTCAATATTGATCTCTTCAGCACGCTGCTTAGCAGCTTCTTTCTCAGCTTCTGCCATTTTAATACGCTTAATTAGCGCTTCCTGACCGTCTTTCTCAGCTAATGTGATTGCAACCTTTTTCTCACGATCTGCAGTCTTAAAGGCTTCAATATCTTTCATGCGCTCTTGCTCTTCAACCACGCCTTTTTCTAGAGCAACACGATCACGGATGACATCCTGAATGTTCTTTTTCTCTATTTCCAGCACTTTCTCCTTTTCAATTTGAGCAAGTGTAACAATACGCTGACGCTCTGTAACTTCCAGTTGACGATCCTTTTCAACGCGTTCTGCTTCAATCGCTTCTGTACGTTCTTTGTTTTTGGCTGCTACAATGATCTGTCTGGCCATGTTCTCTTCGGCTACTTTAAGCTTTTCCTCTGTAGCAATTCTCGAAGACTCAGCCTTTAAGCGTTCTTCTTCGGACACTTGAGTAATAACAGCTTCTTCACGCGCTTTTATATTTGCGATCTCTCTGCGTTGAGCTTCTTCCTTTTCAGCTAGTTGCTTTTCCAGTTGAAGAATAGCTTCTCTGGCTTCAACATCCTGCTTACGGATTGTTTTTTCCTCTTCGCGTTTGATGAAATTTGATTTTACATTTTGTGCTGCAGTAAGCTCATGGATCTTTTTGATACCCTCTGCATCTAAAATGTTGCTTTCGCTTAAATACTGAATAGGCGTTTGTTCCAAATAATCAATGGCACAATCCTCTAAGGTATACCCATTCAGATCTCTTCCGATCTCATTGATAATAGCATCTCTGAATTCACCTCTTGATTCATAAAGGGAAACAAAATCAAATTGCTTACCAACGGTCTTAAGACTTTCAGAGAACTTCGCCTCAAACAGATCGTTAAGTGTTTGAATAGTAGAAGCTCGTTCACAACCTATGGTTTGAGCTACTTCAATAATGGCCTCTT
>OMKD01000154.1 GCA_900299495.1 Sphingobacteriales bacterium | reverse complement strand
AGGTTTTAGAGCTGCTGAACACCGTAGATTACCAGAATATACAATATATGCTGGGAACAAAAATCTTACAAATGAAAACATACTATGAGCTCGATGAAGATCAAGCACTTGAGGCATTGATTGAAAGTTTTAGAGTGCTTTTGGTTCGGACAACTAAGATCCCTAAAGACCTAAAAACACAATATTTAGAGTTCTTGAAATATCTTAAAAAATTGATCTATCTAAACCCTTATGAATATTCAGACTTCGATAAATTCAAGGAACAGATCGTAAATAACCCTAGAATTGCCAGAAAAAAATGGCTTCTGGAAAAGCTGGAATTGAAAAATAAAAAAGCCTGAGTGAATCACTCAGGCTTTTTTGATTACATATGTAATGCTCTGTCACCAGTAGCGGCAAGAGCAGCTTCTTTAAATGCTTCTGTATAGGTAGGATGGGCATGACTCATACGCGCGACATCTTCTGCAGAACCTCTGAATTCCATTACGGCAACAGCCTCTGCAATCATATCTGCTGTACGTGCACCAACCATGTGTACGCCAAGAATCTCATCTGTTTCCTTGTGTGCAAGAACCTTTACCATACCGTCTGTATCCATACTGGCACGTGCTCTACCCAAGGCCTTAAATGGAAACTTACCCACTTTATAAGGAACCTTAGCGTCCTTTAATTCCTGTTCAGTTGCACCAACAGCTGCAACTTCTGGCCAAGTATAAACAACACCTGGAATCAGGTTATAATTGATATGTGGCTTTTGACCTGCTATCTTTTCTGCAACAAACACACCTTCCTCTTCTGCTTTGTGGGCTAGCATTGCTCCTTTTACCACATCACCGATAGCATAAACACCTGCTGCTGTTGTCTCCAAGTGTCCATTTACTTCTATTCTACCTCGTTCATCAAGTTTTACCCCAATGTTTTCCAGACCAAGTTTATCCGTAAATGGTTTTCTACCAATAGAGACTAAACAATAATCTGCTTCTATTTCAAAGGTATCCTCTGATCCCCTTTTCTGAACAACAACTTTAACTCCGTCCTTTGTAGGCTTAACTTCATTCACCATATGTTTTAGGTGGAATTTAAAACCTAAGCCCTTAAGACTTCTTTGCAGTTGCTTTCCGCAGTCTTTGTCCATTGTAGGAATGATACGCTCCATATATTCCACAACTTCAATTTCTGTACCTAGACGACCAAACACAGAACCTAACTCCATACCAATAACACCACCACCTACAACGACCATTCGCTTAGGTATTTCACGGATTTCTAATGCTTCAGTAGAAGAAATAACTCGTTTACCATCAAAGTTGAATGAAGCTGGTACATTAGGTACTGAACCAGTTGCTATGATTACCTTATCAGAAGATATTTCAGAAGTACTTCCGTCATTCGTCGTTACTGTAATTGTGTTGGCATTCTTAAAAGAACCAAACCCTTTGATAACATCGATTTTATTTTTCTTCATCAGAAAATCGATACCCTTCACATTCTCATCAACAACTTTTGCTTTACGATCAATCATCTGATTCATATCGACAGCAAGGTTTTCAAGCATCACACCATGCTCAGCAAATGTTTTGTGTGCATTATGGTAATGCTCAGACGAGTCCAACAAAGCCTTAGATGGTATACATCCTACATTAAGACATGTACCACCAAGTGTAGATTCTTTTTCTATAATTGCCGTTTTCATACCCAGCTGCGCACATCTAATCGCTGCAACATATCCACCAGGTCCTGAACCGATTACGGTAACGTCGTATTTCATTTTATTTATATCTGTTTATTATCCTGCAAACTTAAGAAGGATTCAGTCAAACTTGGAAAAAACATGGTAAATTTTATCCGAATTATCAGACAAATTTTAACATTATCAGCTTATTGTTTAGGGTCTTGCGAATTCGTCTTATTATTCGGTCCACGCTTATTTCTGCCCTTGCGTTTAAATCCAGAAAATTTAGACTTTTGCTTATCCTTCGGCTTAGCAGCATTTGAAGCTTGCTTGTTTTGCTCTTTTGCTTTTTCTTCACCCTTAGGTGCAGCCCCTTTGTTATCTTTCTGCTGATTAGGCTTACCAGAAGGTTGATTTTGCTGTTTTCCTCCCGAATTTCTTCTCTTGTTTCTTGGACCGCGACCTCTTTTCTTATTTCGTCTGGGTTTTTCAATTGGTAAATCAATAACATCATTTACACTTTCAAACCCAACATCGTCTGGCTCACTGGCAACAATAATTGCTTCAGACTGCATAGAGCTTAAATCAAAAGGTCTTTTGTTATTTTGATTCATCTCTTTGATCTCCGCAACCTTCTCTATATCTAGTGCAATTACTTTCCCTCGCTCATTCTTCTTGCTATACATGTAGAACATGATGCCTTTGAAAACATCCGTCTTCATCAAATGAGCTTCTCCATTCTCAGAGTATAGTTTATCTGCATTAGAAGGGAAATGGCTTAAGGCCTCTTTATAAGCATCAAGTTCAAAGTTAAGACAGCATTTCAACCTTCCGCATTGACCAGAGAGCTTAGCCTGGTTAATCGCTAGATTCTGATAGCGAGCTGCTGCTGTAGATACACTTTTGAAGCTTGACAACCAAGTCGAGCAACAGAGTTCTCTACCACAAGATCCGAGACCACCAATAAGTGCTGACTCCTGTCTGGAACCAATTTGTCTCATTTCGATCTTTACTTTGAATTCTTTAGCATAATGTCTGATGAGCTCTCTGAAATCCACACGACCATCAGCGATATAGTAGAAGGTAGCTTTACGCTTATCTCCCTGATATTCCACATCACCAATCTTCATATCAATTCCTAATGTTCGCGCAATTGCTCTAGAGCGGATCATAGTATCCTTTTCCATTGCACGTGCCTCTTCCAACTTATCCAGGTCACGTTCATTAGCAACTCTAAGAATAGAATGAATTACAGATTCTTCTTTTACATTTTTCTTCTTCATCTGAAGACGAACAAGATCTCCTGAAAGAGAAATAACACCAAGGTCGTATCCTGCAGAACTTTCTACCACAACATGATCACCTGTAAGTGCTGATATACTTTTCGGATTAAAATAGAAGCCTTTACGTGTTCCTTGTTTGAACGTAACTTCTACAATTCCATAATCTTCAAAGTCCGTTATATTCTGACCGGCTAACCAGTCGTATGTATTCATTTTGTTACATCCGCCCGTACTGCATCCGCACGAACTTCCACAACCTCCAGAATGATCCTTACTGTTTCCAATAGTACATCCTTTACAACTCATATATTATATATTCGAAGGTCTTAATTACCTCATTCTAAAAATAGCATTCATCTGAATGCCCATATTCAATATAAGCAGTTTAGCATTTGCATTTCGCTCAAGGTGGTAGCTAGATTCATCCAACAATTGCTGCATTTGTTCAATTGCTTTAAGATCAAGTAGATTCTTTAGTTTTTCTGCAGAATCCAATGTCTTACCATTTAACCTTGAATGCTTGGCCCCTAATATTTTTAACCGATTAATCTCAGCTAAGAATTGTAAGCCATAGCTAAACACTTGCTTAATTGCATCTTTACCAAGGGTTGCGATCTCTTCAGCTTTCTTTACTAGATCAACTGGCTTACCCTGATAAGCTTTTCTAAGCCAATCAATAAAAAGATCGAACTCCCCTTTTCCTACCTGTTCGATACCTGAAAGAGCATCGAGCATATTCCCATTTGAAAAAAAAGCAACCTCTTTAGCCCGCTCTTCATTCATTCCATACTTAGATGCCAAGTATGTACTAAGGGCAATATCAGAAATTTTATTAAATTTTATTAGTTGACACCGGGACAAAATAGTGTTTAATACCTTTTCAGTATTCTCCGCTATTAGAATAAACTGTGTATCCTCCGGTGGTTCTTCTATCAATTTCAGTAATCTGTTTCCTTCAGTCCCAAGAAATTCTGCCATCCAAATGACCATAATTTTCTTGGCACCTTCATAACGCTTAAAACTAAGTTTCTTGATTATGTTAACACATTCGCTTTTATAAATGTTACCCTGCTTATTCTCAACCTTTAAAATATTAGACCAAAGATCGTAATTTAAATATGGGTTTTCAAGTACTGCCTCTTTCCATTCTTTCACAAAATCATCTGAGCGATAATCCTTTCCCACATAAGGAAAAGAAAAGTGCAGATCCGGATGCTGTAGCTTCTTACTCTTTATACATTGATTGCAGGTACCGCAGGCATTAAAATCCTCATCTACATTCGGACATAATACCGACTGTGCAAGACTTAATGCTACTCCAAGTTTTCCACAACCTTCTGGTCCAACAAACAACAAAGCATGCGGAAGCCTATCAGCGGCAAGCATACCCTTAAGTAAATTGATGGCAGAATCTTGTCCCGGAAAATCTGAAAACTGCATAGGTTTTAAGTTCTTGAATCAAATTTCGTATATCTACAAAGCAAAAGACTATATTAAACCTTTTATAGCTTTTTTTGTATAAAATTTAGGTTTTTGATTAAAAAGCTAATTAATTATTTCAAAATTAAATCAATCCGATCAAATCATTTAAAGTTCATGAAAGTAGCACTTACCAGAAAGGCTCATTTCAATGCAGCACACAGACTACACAATCCAAAATGGGACGAAAAAAAGAATAAAGCTGTTTTTGGACCATGTTCCAATCCCAATTTTCATGGACATAATTATGAATTGGAAGTAACCGTAATAGGAGAGGTTGATCCTGATACGGGATTTGTATTCGATAGTTCAAAGCTAAAGAAACTAATCAAAGAGGAAGTAGAGGACAGGTTCGACCATAAAAATCTAAATCTGGATACTCCGTATTTCGAAAACAAGAATCCTACCACTGAAAATTTATCTATTTTAATTTATGAGTTGTTGAGGGTAAGAATAGAAAAGTCTTTTGATATTAAAATCAGGCTTTACGAAACCCCAAGAATATTTGTAGACTATCCTGCATAAAAAAAGCATCATTCGAAATAAATGATGCTTTTTTTTATAAGTAAACCATTAATTATGGTCTTGAATTTTTCTTAAGCACTCTGCTTGTTTTCAATAAGCCTTGCTCCTCGTTGTACATTCCTACAAGATAAACACCATCTCTAAGGTCAGATAAATCAAGGTTATTAACATAAGACATATTGAAACGCTTAACTGGCTTACCCAACAAATTGTACACTACAACCTCATCAACGATTGAATCGTCAGAGATATTCAAGTTAGTGCGTACTGGATTCGGATAAACACTCAAATCTGCAACTTTTGCATCAATATCACTTGTTGAATTTGGATCAATAACATTAAGTGTATACTCCTCAGTGTAGATAACTGTATTTAAATCACTATCGTCATAGATTTTAAAAACAACAGTTCCACTACCTGCAATAAGCTTTGGCTTAATACTAAACTTCCAATCAGAATTATCGTCAGCTGCAATGTCAAGAGGAACTGAGTTAGCAAAGTTATCTGCAGATTGCCCGAAGTAACAATTTTGATCATCACAAAGCGTTATGGTCCATTCTTCTGGAGCATCAGTAACCTCATAAGACCATCTCAAATTAACCAGATCATCCCCAAGATTATACAAATAACCTGCATTATCAATTGTCTGCCACTCATCGTTTGCATCAAGTACCATATCTAGTACCTCAACATCCGGATCGAATGCTATATCCAACTCTACCTGAGCTGAAAGTATTAATGGAAAAGAAAGTATTAAAAGTAAAATGTGCTTCATGGTATATAATTTCAATTTTTGATCGATTATCTATTATAAAGTTAGGAGTTTTTAAGTTCAGAAAAAATAAAAGATTAGAGAATGACTATTTTTAGCAGCTTTTTAACCTTTCTTAACAGATCCTAACTATTAAATAGATGTCGTAAAATACAAAATAGTTGGCTGACATTGGTCAAAAATTCAAAATTATATCTCAATTCACCAAGCATTTCTTTATATTTCCAATTATCTCAAAGCTTGAATTACACAACTTCCGCTGATTTATGAAAATTGTCATCATAGGAAATGGTATTAGTGGTATAACAGCTGCTAAAACGCTAAGAAAACATTCCGACCATCAAATCATCGTCCTATCAGATGAATCCGAGTTATTCTTCTCAAGAACTGCCTTAATGTACGTATTCATGGGACATATGAGAGCCCAAGACATAGTACCGCATAAAAAGAAGTTTTATGAGGATAATAATATAGAGTTATATCTAACCAGGGTGCGTACAGTTGACTTTGAGCATAAATCAGTAATTCTTGAGGATGATAACTTTATCGATTATGATAAGCTAATTATAGCAACAGGGTCTAAACCAAGAATTATAAATTGGCCAGGAAAACAACTCGATGGTGTTCATACCCTATACCACATTCAAGATCTGGAAAATATCGAAAGACATTGTGAGACAATGAACCATGCCATTATAGTTGGTGGTGGATTGATAGGGGTTGAACTAGCCGAAATGCTGCATTCCAGAAAAATACCTGTTACCATGCTAGTAAGAGAATCCGAGTACTGGAGTGGTGTGCTTCCACTAGAGGAAGCAAAAATGATTAGTGATCATATTAGGGCACATGATATCGGATTAAAACTGAATACAGAGCTGAAAGAAATTTGGGGGGATAAGGAAAAGGTAAAGATGATACTCACCAGCACAGGAGAAAAGATTAATTGTGAGTTTGTGGGTCTTACAGTTGGTGTTCAGCCTAATATCGATTTCCTCGATTTCACAACACTAGAAACCAATAGAGGTATTCTTGTAAATGACAAGCTTGAAACCAACATGGATAGTGTCTATGCTATTGGTGATTGTGCAGAGATAAGAACCCCTAAAGAAGGCAGAAAAAACATTGAAGCTGTTTGGTATACAGGACGTATGATGGGAGAACTTGCTGCTCATAATATTCTGGGTAAAGAATTGGATTATAATCCAGGTATATGGTTTAATTCTGCTAAATTCTTTGATATCGAATACCAGGTATATGGTTCTGTGCCAAATAAACCTGTAGAAGGAATTGGTCAATTATTTTGGAAACATCCCAAAAAGAATAAAAGTATTCGATTAGTTTTTGATCTAAAAAACAAAGCCATCCTAGGATTTAATTTAATGGGTATCCGATACAGACATGAAGTTTGTGAAAAATGGATCTCAGACCAAACACATATCGAAGAGGTACTGAGCAACCTAAGCTTGGCCAACTTCGATCCTGAATTCTTTAGCACCTACGAGCAGCATCTTGTAGCTGCCTACAATAAAGAAACTGGATCAGCTTTGAAGCTTAAGCAAAAAAGATCCTTATCCAATGTCCTCAACTTCCTTTCAAAATAATTCTGCTATGAACGAAATCAATCACAGCCTTTCACTTACAGAATCAGCAAAAAGACCTTTAAATATTCTTCAGAATATTGGCTCATTTATTGGATTTGCCGGCCTAGCAGTTCTTTTAGTTTCTCTTGCAAACATTTACACTAAAGATCAAATTGACATTTTATTGTACGGTTCGCTTGGGGCAATAAGCGTAGGGACTATTATCTATACAATTGGAACTTACAAGGATAAACCAGCAGGTATAAAAAATGATTATAACTGGCTTGCAGGCCTAACCAGTAAAGGTTCATCTGCTTGGATAGCAGCTATTTTCATTACAACATTCTACGTATTTCTCTACTGGTTTCCTCAGTATCTTGGTTTGGGTGAAAATGGAGCAGCAAACAGAGGTTTAGTTGGATTCTTTGATCCATTGAGTGAGCTTTTGAAAGGAGAGGGGAAGCTAGCCAGCCAGTGGTTCATGTATGGTACTTTATACACTTTTGCTATTATAATCTTTGGAATCAAGTTTATTGTTAAATACAGACATAACAGATATCAGGTTATCCGAACCATCTCCGTAATGGTGTTTCAACTTGGCTTCGCCTTCATCCTACCTGCTTTTTTAGAAAGGATGAGTCTACCATATAATGACTTCAAAAATGTATGGCCACTTAATTATTACTTTTTTGATACCTGGAATATAAATGGAATGCTCAATGCAGGAAACATAGGTCTGTTCATGCTGATCTTTGGAATTGCAATGGTATTAATTATAACACCTATTTTAACCTACTTCTTCGGTAAACGATGGTATTGCTCTTGGGTTTGTGGTTGTGGAGGCCTGGCAGAAACTGCAGGAGATAGCTTCAGGCATTTGTCCGATAAATCTGAAAATGCATGGAAGGTTGAACGTTGGATGATTCACACCGTATTGGTTATTTCAGTGCTTATGACCATAGCCGTAATCTACAACTACAGAGCACAAGAAACTCAATATCTAGTGACCACAGAAATCTTTCTGGGGATTGTTTTATTCATTTCCCTTTTGTTAACAGGAGTAGTCATTTACAATAGAAATAGTTGGATCAATAAGCATAATAGAATTGCGTTCATTATAGGTGGTGCATTACTCATACTACTACTTGCTTTCACTTCTTATTCCTACTTTCTGAAAGGAGCAAACGATTTGTTTATAATTCAGACTTACAAGATTCAGCAGTTTTATGGCTTCTTTATAGGAGCTGCATTTTCTGGTGTTATTGGAGTTGGTTTCTATCCCATAATGGGAAGCAGAGTTTGGTGTAGATTCGGCTGTCCGATGGCCGCTTTACTTGGTATGCAACAGAAATTCTTTTCACGCTTTAGAATTACCACTAACGGCTCGCAATGTATCTCCTGTGGAAACTGTAGCACCTATTGTGAAATGGGTATCGACGTAAGAGCATATGCCGAGAAAGGACAGGATATAGTAAGAGCTTCTTGTGTCGGCTGTGGAATTTGTTCGGCTGTATGTCCAAGAGGTGTACTAAAGTTAGAGAATGGCCCTAAGACTAATCAGCGAGCTTCTGAAAAAAGAGCAATTTTTATCAGCGAGGATGAGGTCGGTTTAATCGGATAATTATCTGAAATCGATCTCTGTATTATCTCCAATATTCAGAGATTGTCTTAGACCGGTTATTGAAGTATCATTTCCAATTACGGAATTGAAAAGTACAGCTTCATTGATATGTACGAAGTTACCTATAATGGAATTCTTGATTATGGCCGAGGATAATTTACTATTGTTTCCAATAGTTACATAAGGTCCTATGATAGAATCATTGATCTCGCAACCTTCTCCGATATTGACGGGTGGGATAATAATGGAATTGTTTAGATTCTTAACCTCAGGCGTCTGGAAACTTTCCTTTTCAAGCATCAGCGCATTGGTCTCTAAAAGGATCTCTTTTCGTCCACAATCAAACCAGTTATCCACCATTACAGTTTTGATCTTACTGCCACGACTAACCATCCCCATTAAAGCATCTGTTAACTGAAACTCGCCTTCTGAACGCAAATCTGAATCGATATTTGATTGAATGCTATCAAAGAGTGTTTCTGTATCCTTGATTTTATAAAACCCTACCAATGCAAGGTTTGATAATGGGATATTCGGTTTTTCAACTAGGCTATTGACATATCCGTCATTTCCAACACTTGCCACACCAAAAGACCTTGGATCACTTACTTTCTTAACACCTACATAATTATACGGACTCTTTAGGACTTTATCTAAATCAAAATTAAGAATGGTATCCCCAAAAAAGATTACAAGTTCTTTCGACAGATCTATTTCATCTTTAGCCAATAGAATTGCATGACCTGAGCCAAGACGATTCTCCTGTTTTATGAAAGTACATTTTATTTCAGGATAATTTTCAATTATATAGTTTTGGATTTTTTCACCCAAATAACCAATAATGAAAACATATTCGGTAACGCCAACTCTTTTAAGGTCATCAATAATAAATGAAATGATCGGCTTACCTGCTACAGGGATAAGTGGCTTTGGTTGAGTATACGTAAGTGGGCGAAGATTTTTACCTGCCCCAGCAACAGGGATGACTGCGATCATTCTAAACCATGGTTGTTTGTATAAAGATAAGGCCAAAGGGAGGCAATATCAAAAAAGAAAGTACAAAAGCATTAGGACATGATATAAAAAGCAAAAGGCTGACCAAACGGCCAGCCTTTGTGCAAAATATTTTCTCTATTATTCTTAAGCAGATTCCAAAGCTGCTGCACCACCCACGATTTCTGAAAGCTCTTTTGTAATCGCTTCCTGACGTGCTTTATTGTATGAGATCTTAAGATCCTGCAATAATTCTTGTGCATTTTCAGTCGCATTATCCATTGCAGTCATACGCGCACCATGCTCAGAAGCATGTGTATCTAAAAGGAATTTTTGAAAAGTAGTCTGAAGAATGGAAGGAACTAAGTGTTCCAATAATTCACCCATACTTGGCTCAAAAATATAATCT
>OMKD01000153.1 GCA_900299495.1 Sphingobacteriales bacterium | reverse complement strand
TTATATGGGTGTCTTTTAATTTGGTAATTAAGAGATTATTAAAGACAATTAAAGTTTTTTAACAATGGCTAAGTTTAAGTTCGAGTACATCTGGCTAGATGGTTATAAGCCAGAACCAAACCTAAGAAGTAAAACCAAAGTGCTCGAGATGGATTTTTTCCATGGCGATCTAAAATCACTTCCAGTATGGTCATACGATGGAAGTTCAACGATGCAGGCGGAGGGTAACAACTCCGATTGTCTTTTACAACCTGTTCGTGTAATTCCTGATCCAGGAAGAAAGAACGGATTCCTTGTTATGTGTGAAGTACTTAATCCTGACGGTACACCACACGTAACAAATGAGCGTTCAAGAATTGATGATGATCCTAATTTTTGGTTTGGATTTGAGCAAGAGTATGTTCTAACAATCAATGGACTACCATTAGGTTTCCCTGAGCAGGGTTATCCTCGTCCACAAGGACCTTACTATTGTTCTGTTGGTCATGGTAATTGTGAAGGAAGAGATATCGTTGAAGAGCATTTCGATATGTGTTTGGATGCAGGTCTGGAATTGACTGGTATCAACGCAGAAGTTCTTTTAGGACAATGGGAATTCCAAGTTCTTGGTAAAGGAGCTAAGCGTGCAGCTGATGATTTACATTTATGTCGTTACCTGTTACACAGAGTTACTGAAAAGTATGGTGTAGAGGTTGAATTCCACCCTAAACCTATTAAAGGTGACTGGAATGGTTCTGGTATGCACACCAACTTCTCTGATAAGGCAATGCGTGAAACAGGTGGTAAAGAACTGTTTGATAGCATCTTTGCGAAGTTTGAAAAAACACATATGGATCATATTATTGAATATGGTTCAGAAAACGAGCAACGTCTTACAGGTCTTCATGAAACACAATCTATCGATAAATTTAGCGTAGGTGTTTCTGATCGTGGTGCTTCTATCCGAATTCCTGTTTCAACAGCAAATGGTTGGATCGGTTATCTAGAAGATAGAAGACCAGCGTCAAATGCTGACCCGTACAAAGTTGTGCGAAGAATCATTGATACAATGAATATCGAATTATAATAAAAAAAAGGGGCTTTTGAAGCCCCTTTTTTTATTGCTATGTATATAATCTTATATTAGAGTATATATAATAAGCATTGTATGAAAATTGCAGTTTTCCCTGGGTCCTTTGATCCAATTACTACTGGACATGTAGACCTGATTCACAGATCACTTCCGCTTTTCGATAAGATCATCGTAGCCGTTGGTATCAATTCCAACAAGAAAACCTTATTTACTTTGGAAACCAGATTAAAATGGCTCAAAGAAGTATTTAAAGAAGAGTCCAAAATAGAAATTGCCTTTTTCGAAGGTTTGACTGTAGATTTTTGTAAATCGATCGGGGCCAAATATCTCATAAGAGGATTAAGAAACTCCTCGGATTTTGATTACGAAAAGACCATCTCTCAATTAAATTCTGTAATAGGAAATGGAATGGAGACCTTTTTCCTAATCTCGAAACCAGGATACTCGCACGTTAGCTCTACTATTGTAAGAGAAATAATCAAAGCCGGAGGTGATGCTAGTGTATTTGTTCCAAAAGAAGTGTCGCTTAATGAAGAAGTATAAGTATCTACTTTTTGACCTTGATAATACTTTACTGGATTTTACTGGGTCATCTGAAGTTTCCTTTAAGAAAATGATCGGTCAGTATAGTAATAAAGATGTTGATTATCTGTTCTCCGAATACTATAAGATCAATAGAGCCTGCTGGGAGGCTGTTGAAAGAGACGAAATCCCCTTAGCAAAAGTCAAAATTGTTCGATTTGAGCGCTTTAATTCAAAATTTGATATAAAAGTATCTCCAGAGGAAATTAATGCACATTATTTTTCTATCCTTAGAGAAACTGTATTCTTTGTAGAACATGCAAAAGAGGTACTCAAAGAGTTGAAAAGCAGGGGAGTAGGTATGTCTATTGTGACTAACGGATTAAAGGAAGTTCAGGAGCGAAGATTGGAAATCTCAGGCATACTGCCGTTCTTTGATACAGTTATTATTTCTGATGCAATAGGTGTCAAAAAACCTGAAGAAGCATTTTTTACCTACACACTGAATCAGGTCCCAAAGTTTGAAAAGGATCAATACTTGGTAATAGGAGACACCCCAGGTTCCGATATTTTAGGGGCATATAATTCTAATTTGCCATCCTGTTGGTTTAATCCGAAAAATAAATCCTGGACGGCCACTGGTTATAAACCTGACCATAACATATCATCACTGTTTGATCTTTTGGATTTGATTTAGATTTTGCTGCGCTTTTTATAACTTTGAGCAGATTTTAGAAATTAATAAAACCGGATAATAATGGCAAATGCATTTTTTAAGGTTCCTGCTCCTAAGAATGAGCCTATTTTGGCTTATGCTTCAGGGTCTAAGGAACGTCAATTGTTGGATGCAACTATAAAGGAAATGAAGTCCACTTCAGTGGATATTCCAATGACAATTGGCGGTGAAAAGATTTTCACTGATAAAAAGATTTCAATTCATCCTCCTCATGAACTAAAGCACACTTTAGGTCATTATTCTCAGGGTAATAAAACCCATGTTGCCAAAGCAATTGATGCAGCACTTGAGGCAAAACAAGGATGGGAAGATATGGCTTGGCAAGATAGAGCAGCAATCTTTTTAAAAGTTGCAGATCTTATTTCTGGCCCATATCGTCAAAAGATAGCTGCAGCAACTATGCTAGGACAGGGAAAAAACATCTTCCAGGCGGAGATTGATTCAGTAGCTGAACTTGCTGATTTCATGCGATTCAATGTTCAATATATGACTCAGTTATACAATGAACAGCCAGATAGTTCTGATCTAATTTGGAACCGTATGGAGCACAGACCTCTAGAAGGATTCATTTTTGCACTTACTCCATTTAACTTCACTGCGATTGCTGCAAATCTATGCGCTGCTCCTGCAATGTTGGGTAATGTAATCGTTTGGAAACCTTCAGATGATCAGATTTATTCTGCAGGTTTACTAATGGAAATCTTCGAACGTGCAGGTCTTCCTAAAGGTGTAATCAATCTTGTATTTACTGATGGACCTGAGGCTGGTGAGGTTATCTTTAAGCATAAAGACCTTGCGGGACTGCACTTTACAGGTAGTACAGGTGTATTTAAAACACTTTGGAGAACGATCGGCGAGAATATTGATATCTACAGATCTTACCCTAGAATAGTTGGTGAGACAGGTGGTAAAGACTTTGTCGTTGCTCACAAATCTGCTGATGCACAAGAAGTAGCTACTGCTTTAGTTCGTGGATCTTTTGAATTCTCAGGTCAAAAATGTTCTGCAGCCTCAAGAGCATATATTCCTGCGAGTATATGGGATTCAGTTCGTTCTATGATGGAAAAAGATTTGGCTGAGATAAAGACAGGTACTCCAGAAGATTATACAAACTTTGTCAATGCTGTAATCAATGAGCGTTCTTTTGACAAAATCGCTGCTTATATAGAACAGGCTAAATCTGATTCAAACGCAGAGGTTATTATGGGAGGTACTTATAGCAAAGCAGAGGGGTTTTTTGTTGAACCTACAGTAATCCTTGCTAAAGATGCTGATTATCGCACGATGTGTGAAGAAATCTTCGGACCAGTACTAACTGTACATGTATATGAAGATGAACAGTATGAGGAAATCCTAAAGGTTGTTGATAATACTTCACCTTATGCATTGACAGGTTCAATCTTTGCAATAGAAAGAGAGGCTATCAATATAGCGGTAAAAGCGCTTCGCCACTCTGCTGGTAATTTCTACATCAATGATAAACCAACCGGTGCTGTTGTTGGACAACAGCCATTTGGTGGAGGTAGAGGATCTGGAACGAATGATAAAGCAGGTTCTATCCTGAATTTACTTCGTTGGGTTTCTCCAAGAACAATCAAGGAGACTTTTGTTCCTTCTACAAATTATACTTATCCTTCTTTCGAGAAGTAATCAAATAAAAAAGGCTACATGAAAACCATGTAGCCTTTCTTTTTATTTTACACTTAGAACAACTCCAAGACCCGGCAATGAATAATGTTCCTGCATACTTGGCTTTAAGTCTAAGGAAAGATCCTTGCTGATGTCAAATGATTGCAAATGGGCATCTACAAATGCCTCTAAGGCAAATAAGCCATAAACAGCAACCGTTCCAATATAACTCAAGGTTCTTCTTTTTTCGTACTTGTCCCTCTGAATCTTCAATGCTGCAGATGATAAATTAGGTTCTATTAAGGGACTTTGAAATGTTGAAGATCCTTCAGAGATACTTCGCTTGTACGCATTCCTGTAGGCCACATATTTTGTAGAGCTATCATCAAGGAAATAAATCATTCCACCCATCCCTGCATAAATGATCGGAGCTTTCCAGATTTTTTTATTGTAAATCTGACCAGTACCTGGCAGTGCAAAAGACAAGAATAAAGAAGCCTTAGGATTTGGGTATCCATTTTTATATTTATAAAAATCCCTTGTAAAGACCTTTGGCGTATTAAACGATTTCTTTTTTTCCTCGACTACTAATGAATCTAACCAAATACTATCTTTCTGGATAGTAGAGTCTACTTGAACTTCTTGTCGCTCACGAATGGTCTCCCTATCTTTTATGGGAGCTTGGCCAAACACCAATGTGTTTAAGCTGATAAAGCTCAGGAGCAACAATACTTTTTTCATGTATAAAATCTTAGATCAAATATTATCTTCAAACAGATCCAATAATCTGTTCAATTCATTGTCAGACGCAAAGTTAATAACGATTTGTCCTTTTCCTTTAGACTTTAACTTAAGATTTACTTTGGATTCTAATGCAGAAGATATTCTATCCTGAACAGCCACATATTCATGAGGCAATTTGCTAGATGTAGGTCCATTATTACCTTTCGATTCAGGTTTGTTTAGGTTTCTTACAAAATCTTCTGTCATACGTACAGACATCTGTCTTTTTACAACCTCATTGTATACGCTTATTTGAAGGGCATAATCCTGAATGGAATTCAATGCTTTCGCATGCCCCATACTTATCTTTTTGTCTTTAAGACCTTGCTGAATTTGCGGAGGTAATTTTAGTAGTCCCAAAAAGTTGGAAACCGTACTTCGTTTTTTACCGATTCTACCAGAAAGACCTTCATGCGTAAGTTGACATTCATCTATTAAACGCTGGTAAGTGATTGAAATCTCGATAGGATTTAAGTCTTGACGTTGAATGTTTTCAATCAATGCTAGCTCCAGCATTTCCTGATCATTCGCAGCAGCTCGAATATAAGCTGGGATTTCTTTTAAATCAGCTAATTGAGATGCTCTTAATCTTCGTTCACCAGATATCAATTGATAATCATCACCTCCCATAGAGCGGACTGTGATTGGCTGTATAAGTCCATGTATACGAATAGAAGAAGAAAGTTCTTCCAATGCTTCCTGGTCAAACTCTTGCCTTGGCTGAAAGGGATTGATGCTAATTTTGTCTACAGGCAGCATCGCAACTGTATTAGTCAATTCTTTAAGGGCAGATTCTTTTTGTTGTTGATCACCAACCTCAATATCGGATAATAAGGCTCTGATGCCAAGACCAAGTTCACTTTTCTTTACTTTTTTAGCCATGTAATACTAACTGGTTGAAGCT
>OMKD01000152.1 GCA_900299495.1 Sphingobacteriales bacterium | reverse complement strand
TTAAATTTAAACAAATTATTGTCTAATCGCAATAACCGGATCTAATCTAGCAGCCATGTATGCCGGTATAATTCCAGATAAAATTCCGGAAATTACAGAGATCATAACACCCAAAATGATATTACCTGATGATACAGACAGTTCAAAAGGAATATGATTCTCTAACAAGGGTAGGCCTAACATAACGACGATAATACCCAGACCACCCCCCAATAAACAAAGAAGTACTGCCTCAATCAGAAACTCTAATAGAATAAAAGACTTCTTAGCACCGAGTGCCTTTTTTACACCAATAATGGAAGTTCTTTCCTTCACAGAAACAAACATGATATTGGCCACACTTACTCCACCTACAATTATGGAGAGTAAACCGATAATACCACCAGCGAAAGACAAAGACCCAAAAATATCATCCATAATGGAATTTAGTAGGGTAATCTTATTCAGCGAAAAGTCTGTTTCTTCAATAGGTCTCAACCGTCTACCACGTCTAAGCATGCCCGTTAACTCATCCTCCAATTGCTCCAAGCTAACGCCTTCTGCAGCCTTTACAGCAATTGATGATCCAAAACCTCCAAGTTGCTTGACATTTAAAAATTTACGAGCAGTCTCATACCCAAGTACAAAAGCATCATCAAAATCTGCGATGTCTATAATACTATCCCCAGATTTCTCTACCACACCAATTACTTCGAACTTTCTACCATTCAAAGTAACCTTCTCTCCTATTGGATTTTTAAATTCAAATAATGCCTCCGCCACATTATGGCCAAGAATAATCTTATCGGCCCCAAGATTATATTCAGTCTCTGTAAAATATCGCCCTTTCCCTATTTGAAAATCCAGCACTTCGGGTAACTCATAAGTACTAATGAACCCAAAAGTACGCTGTACAGATTCCCCCTGATACTTCAAGGTCTTTCCTCGAAATTCCATGGAGAAATAAGAATGTGCCGCAGCTTTTACATCGTTCTGAACCACCTCATAATCGTCAAAATCCACATTTGGCCTTTTCATGATCTCCCACCACTTAAACTCGCCTTCGGTTTGCCAAGGAAATTTTTGAACATATACAATATTATCCCCAAGCTTTTGAACACTGGATTTAACATTGGTCTCCAATGAAGCAACCAATGATTGTACACCAACAATACAGATTACACCAATAGTTACCCCCAACAAGGAAAGTGAAGAACGTAACTTGTTACCAGTAATTTGTCCGAAAGCCTGATTAAAACTCTCTCTAATTATTTTTAATACAATCATAATTACAACTAATGAAACGGATTATTTTCGGCAATTAAACGAATAAATATGCGGAAAAGTTATTAATTCGATGAACAGCTAAAATTATATGATTAAATAAAATACAGATCCAACAGTTTCCTTACATAAACTGCTGAACCAATGCTAATAATATTCTGTTTAGTCAATTGATAAAGTATCATTTTAACCTAAAATCCGGAAGACTCCGGTGTTTTTGCATGATTTTCACTGCTAAGAATTCAATTTCTTTGAGTTTCATGAAAAAAATCAGTGGTTTTTGTACTTTTGACCCTTATTCAAGGGATTTGATTTATACGGACAGGTCCTGAATTTAGAAACTTAAATGACATTTTGATAAATGCGTACTAAACTATCACATTTCAATTTTGATTTGCCCAAAGAATTAATTGCTCAGTATCCAGCGGAGAATAGAGATGAGAGCCGCCTAATGGTTGTTCACAGAGATACTGGTAAGATCGAGCACAAAATCTTCAAAGATGTAATTGAGTACTTTGATGAAGAAGACACATTTATCTTTAATAACACTAAAGTATTCCCTGCGAGACTTTATGGTAAAAAAGAAAAGACTGGAGCCAATATTGAGGTATTCTTACTAAGAGAACTTAAAAAGGAAACCAGACTTTGGGATGTACTAGTAGATCCTGCAAGAAAGATCCGTGTTGGAAACAAATTGTATTTCAGCGATGAAGATGGAAATGATCTTCTTATTGCTGAGGTAGTTGATAATACAACTTCAAGAGGCAGAACGATTCGTTTCCTTTATGATGGAACAGATGAAGAATTCCACCAGGAGCTTGCTAAACTTGGAAACACACCGCTTCCTAAATATATCGAACGTCCGAAGAAAAGTCTAGTAGGTATTCCTGTACCTAAAGCAAATGATTCTAAGTTCCAACCTCCATATTCTGAAATGGATTTGGCTGAATTTGACAGAGAGCGTTATCAAACGGTATATGCAAAGAATCCAGGTGCAGTAGCTGCTCCTACAGCAGGTCTTCACTTTAGCCGTGAATTACTAAAGCGTTTTGAGCTTAAAGGAATCAACCAGGCAGAGGTAACACTGCACGTTGGTTTAGGTACGTTCAGAGGTATTGAAGTAGAAGATTTATCCAAGCATAAAATGGATGCAGAATACTACAATATCGATGAAAATGCTGCGGCAATGGTAAACAATGCACTGACAAACAAGAAAAGAGTTTGTGGTGTTGGTACAACTTCAATGAGAACCATTGAGTCTGCTGTTTCTGCAAATACAACACTTAAATCGTCTGAGGGATGGACAAACTTATTTATCTATCCTCCTTACGAGTTCCAGATCGCTAACTGTATGATTACGAACTTCCACCTTCCTAAATCAAGTCTTATTATCATGACTGCTGCATTCGGAGGAACGGAATTAATCATGGAAGCTTATCAGCAAGCGGTTAAAGAAAAGTACAGATTCTATAGCTACGGAGATGCAATGTTGATCCTATAATCACAGGGCATTGAATAGCTATTCACTCATAGAACTACAGCGTTTTATTCAGCGTGTGCTTGCTCTGAACTTTGAGCAAGCATTCTGGATAAAAGCTGAAATAGGACAGGCCTCTCTTTCGAGAGGTCATTTTTTTCTTCAGCTTATTCAAAAGGCAGAAGACTCCGATGAAGTTATCGCTGAATCTAGAGCAAATCTTTGGAGTGGTCAACTCCGACAAATCCAGCATAAATCGGACAAAAGATTTCCAATCAACGAACTACTGGAAACAGGCAATGAGGTCGAGGTACTCGTAGAGGTTCAACACCATGAGCGCTATGGTTTAAGTCTTAATATTATAGACTTAAACCCTGAATACAGCTTAGGGAAGCTCGCGCAACAAAGACAGCAAACCCTAGACCAACTGATTGCAGAAAAGCTGATCGATAAGAACAAACAACTGCTTTTACCGAGGGTAGTTCAAAAGATTGCCGTACTAAGCTCAAGCACCGCAGCAGGTCTCGCTGATTTCAAGAATCAGTTACTGAATAATTCATACGGATACAGATTCGATGTAGAATTGTATCCTGTTGCCGTTCAAGGACAACATGTACGCAGAGAAATCACGAAAGCACTGGAGCAAATCCAACAAGAGCTTTATAAACCGCAGCTTATCATCATACTTCGGGGAGGAGGATCAAAACTGGATCTTGCAGCTTTTGATGATTTTGAATTATGTAAAGCGGTGGCCAATTGTTCGCTACCTGTATTGGTAGCAGTCGGTCATGAAACCGATGAGTCAGTTCTGGATCTTGTTGCTTACCATAGCCTTAAAACTCCAACTGCAGCTGCTGACTTTTTAATAGAAAAATGTTTGATCTTTGAATCAGAGATTAACCAAATAGAGAAACAGCTAAGCTTGAATGTACAACAATTCCTCAGTCTAAAACTACTTGGATTGAAACAATTAGAGGAATCCATAAAATATGCCGTACAAAACAACTGCAGAGCCAAACTCTATGAGGTTGAACAATTAGGTGTAGCTATCTTAGCAAAGACTATGCTTAACATTCAGGCAAAAAAGCTACAACTCAATCAACTGGAAACACAACTTCAAATTGCCAATCCCCAAACAGCAATAGAACAAGGATTTGCTATTAGCACCAACAGGGAAGGGAAGATTATAAGATCCATAAGCCAAATCAAAGAAAAAGAGGAAATGACCCATCACTTCAAAGATGGCAAGATTCATTCTTTAATCACGAAAATCATCAAAAATGACTAAGGATATAAACTACGAAGAAGCCATCAACGAATTAAAAAAGATTCTTGAAGAGGTACAGGACCCTAACATTGAATTACAGGTCTTGGAAGAAAAGATGAACCGAGCAAAACTGCTTATGGAGCTTTGTAAAGCAAATCTTAAAGCGTTGGAAGATACCATAAACTAAAAAAGGAGCAGTAATCTGCTCCTTTTTTAAATGTATAAACTTTGAGTCGCTTCTTGCTTACTGAACGATCAGTTTTTTAACAGCAACACCATTGCCGGCATTGATACGTACAAAGTAAAGACCCGCTGAAAGATCTCCATTATTTAACTCAAAACTATTTTGACCTGAAAAAACAGAAATTTCTTCAAGATGAATAGACTTACCAGATACATCCAAAAGTTCTAATTGTACTTCTTCAGAAGTCTCCATATCCAGTTGTACCATTACCTTCGTTCCTTGCTGAGCAGGATTCGGGAAAACAGACCAATCCAAATCTAAAG
>OMKD01000151.1 GCA_900299495.1 Sphingobacteriales bacterium | reverse complement strand
GAACCCCACTTGCTATATAATCGAAAGTATGGCTTTCTCCTGCACTGAGAACAATAGATTCGAGACTCTTTTGGATTGGATTAGGATTTCGAATCTCAAGTTCTACTTGCTGGCTACTGCTATTTCTTCCAGATTTTGCCTGAACATCAAATTCAGCAATGCCGACTGCATCTAAAACCTTCACTGGGAAGTAAACAATGGCATTATCATTGGCCGCAACATTTACGGATTGGGTTTTGCCATTCTGGAACTTGACTAATTTTGCTGATTCAGATATACTGACATTTACATTTGCAGCCTTGTCGGTATTGTTGAATACGGTAATTGGTATACTTAATTCTTCTGTGGTACCCAAAACCCTTGGTAATGTACTTAAAACCATAATGGGCTGATTAACCGTTATCGTTTTTTCATTTGAACCATAACTTTCTTCATCAGCAGCCACAATCATAGCGCGAACAGATCCCAGATAGTTTGGCATCTTGAAGCTATGCTCTATTTTTTGACCTTTTTTCGCATAAAATGGTCCGGCAGTCATTACAACAGGCTTAAAGCGATTAGCATCCTTCTTATCTACTTCAGCTTCTCTGAGTTCTGCTGCACCACCTACTGCAAGTATGTTATTCATTTGACCAGAGAATCTGCCAAGCACATATTCATATATATCGTAAGAACGCACTCCTAAGGCCTCCTTTTGATAGAAGTAATCCCATGGGCTTGGTGTTTTGAAGTTTGTGATATCCAATAAACCTTCGTCAACAATGGCAATTGTATAGGCCATTGGCTTCCCTGATTTTTCCTTTACTTCTACCTCAAACTCTTGAAGAGGTTCTATTTTATCCAATGTACTAATTTCTGGTTGTAGTCGGCTATCAGGATCTTCCACCATAATCGGCGTGATACCAAACATCCTTAATGGGCGATCATTTTCTTTGGTTTGGTTGCCTTGAAGCATGTATACGGAGGCATAAACATTAGGCGCCCATTCTTTTTTGATTTTCAAAGAGATAATATTCTTACCTGCCTTAGCATCTATCCACTGAGTACTGATTACGTCACCTCCTTTTTCAATACTTACCAGGAATCTTGCATTATCTGCTCCTTGTACTTCCAGCTCAGCAGTCTCTCCAGGTTCATATTTTGGTTGATCCAGTTTCATGGTTAGAAGATTGATGTCTTCTGAATCCTCTATATCATTATATTCGGGCGAACCTGCATAAACAAAGTCGGTAGTACAGTGATTGTTGTCATCACATACCCTAATCATATAACGACCCCATGTTTCAGCTTTTACATTGAACTGTCCTTTTCCTTTGGCATTTGTTTCTACTGTTCCGGAGTTCAACAGAGCAGTTGAAGATCGATTGATATAATTTGTAGAATTATCATTTCCTCTGGACCACCACCAGGACCATTTTACTTTATAAATGGCATAGCTTAATGTTCTGTTGACGCCTTTTCCATCTTCATCGACACAAACCACATCAATAGGCGTATCTCTGTTTTTCAGTATTATATTGTAGCCATATTCATTTTTTGGGATACGAATACCTGCATAATGTTTGTATGGACTATAGGGTCTTCTCAAGGTTGAGGTGCTAAAGTTTCCTCCATCTTCAAAGGCAGTAATTTTTATTCGAGCTTCCATTTTCCCAGGCACAGGGTTGTTATTCCAAAACTTTCTTGAAATGGAGGCTTCTCCGTTTCCATCCAGCTTTTGATCGAACAATACATTCGTGTTTCCAGGAACAAATCTGTTTATATCATGAAATTTATAGTCCTTAAAAGAGGCAAATTTTGTAGCCGAATTAACGAATTGAAGCTCAACTCGAGTTCTGAGATTTGACCCTGGAGATCCATGTAGCCAGTTTACCTTAAGCTTTTCCGAGAATGGTTCCGCATCTGCGGAAAGAGATTCTGGAAGATCGTATTTGATCTTCAGGCGATTAGGTTTGATGGTTTCTACTTTTAGATATTTGGTAAAGCTTGAATTACCAACTTTGGCAACTAATCTATATGTTCCTGTTAGATCTTCGGATGCTGTGACAAGATGAACTGGATAGATACCTCCTGTATTGTCTGAGCCTACTTTTTCATAGACCAAAGTTCCTTTAGGATTATAGAATTTGAAGCTAACAGGGTAGTCTTCTGGTAATTCATCATTGGGATCCTGAAGAATGAAATTCATAAATAAGCTATCACCAGGTCTCCAAACACCTCTTTCTCCATAGAACATACCTTTAAAGCCCTCTATTGAAACGGTTCCTCCTACCTCAAATGAAGCGGTTGACAAGCTAGTATTATTATCTAGCTTGATAAAACCATTACTTTGATCACCATAAGCAATAGCAACAAAGGCCTTACTCGCATCTTTTATGATTGCCATACCATTCGCATCGGTAGTCGCCTCTTGAATAATTTGTTGCTGGTAATCAAATACTCGAATTGTTTTACCTGAAAGTGGAGTAGTGGTATTGAGATCATTAAGCAAGAAAACATAGCTATCTGTACTTGTTCGTTTTGCGATAATACCAACACTGGATGCTATAATGTTTTTAGACACAAAGCGACTGGAATTATAGTATTCCGGATAATCCATATTTTCTCGGTTACTCCAGTTATATCTATTATAATAGCCTCTTGGGCCATAGTACATGTCATTTAGACTTCTTTCAGATCCATTTGAATAGTATCCACTATTAGGCATTTCATCGCTAATCCCTTTTTCATAGTCTGTCCATTCAATAGCATCATTTGCAGGTAAACCAGATGCAACATAGCCCGGTCTAAATCCTATTCTTACCTGGTAAATGGCATTTGGCTCTTTGGAAATGAAATTGGATAGATCAAGTGCATAGTTTGCCCATTCTCTTTGAAGGGCAGTTCTGTTTAGTTCGCTCAATGTAACAGATCCTCTATAAACTATATTTCCTACTCTTTTTAATTCATAACTGCCATCAATATTATTCGTTTGAAGATATTGAAGGATATTGTTATCATAAATTTTAAAGATTTCTACATCGACCTTACTCAGGTTGATTGCATTAAAGGAGAGGAGTGTATTGTTTAGATCAGATGCTATAATACCACTATCTGTAATTTCTATTTTAGGGTTTTGAATTTTGTAATTCAGCTCCCAAACCTCTTTTGTTTGAATAGATTCATTAAAAGCAGATTTTACACCTTTGTTTACATGGACAGTGATCTGATTCTTGATATTGCTTTTAGGGAATACCGTAATCGAATTTCCATTTATATCAAACTCCAGTTTTGTGTTATATCCTTTTACTTCAATCAGACCATCCAAATTTTGATCTTGCAATAATTCATCTGAAAATACCAGTTTGAAATTTTGATTGGAATTGGGATCTTGGATAACATTGATTAGCTCGAAAGGGCCCTTTTTAGGAATATTGATAACGATTTTTTCATCATCCTGGTCGATTCCTACTTTAGAAGGATTTAGTTTGATTGTAAACTCTTGATCTTTATCCGTTTGAACTAATCCCTTTATCTTCAAACTATGCATGGTGCTACTTGGGTTAGACGTCCACTCAGTTTGATTTTCATCTACGTCCAGATTGACCATCTTTTTCAGTTCATCGGTTGAAATTGCATCTGAGGTTTGAAAATTCAAATTTGCATCAACCATTTTTTTCGATCCATCTCTGTAAAAGTTGAGTCCATCTTCAAAAAAGGTATAATTCAGTGCTTTGGTACTAAAACTAAAGTTTAGCTCATTGTCCGCTTCCTCCATATTTGGGATGAGGGATTTTAAATTCAAACTTACCGAATAGGTTTCGTTGGACTTAAGTTTTGTATCCGGAATAAAAACCAAGGTCTTGGAATCCTCCCAATGCATCTTACCAGTTACATTCGGACTGAATTTAAAAATGGATTTTAATTCTTTAAAAAATTGATCATCACCAACCACTGCATTAGCAAAATAAACTCGGATATCTGATTTGGATGAGATTACTCCATTGGTGTATGCATAGACATATTTCTTTAGGGCAGTGTCTATTACATTAGTGTCAATTTGGTTTTTGGAACAAGAAAATGTAAGCAGTAGGCAAAAGCTTACAAAAATAGATCTAAAATGGTTTTTTGTTAATTGCATGATGAATTGGAATGAAAAAAAATCTAAAAATAGGTACAAATCTGATTAGTAATAATATACATATTCTAAACCTATTTTAATTTAGTTTAGTGTATATAAGTTGATAAAAAAATGAGATTACCACTATTTCCTTTAAGATTAGTTGTTTTTCCTGAAGAAAAACTAAATCTGCATATTTTTGATCCTAAGTATCTGTCTATGATTGATGATTGTATCCGCAATGGAGATACTTTTGGGATTCCTGCATTTATTGATAATACGATGATGCGGGTAGGTACCGAAATGAAGGTATTGGAGATTGTTAATGAATATGATAGTGGAGAACGGGATATCAAAACAGTCGCTGTTGGGCTTTTTGAGATTGATTCAATTCATGAAAAGGAGACCAAATTTGACTGTGAGGTAGGAAGTATAAATCCTTATTTTTTAATCAATGATCAGGATGATTTGGAAATACACAGACTGCTCGATAAGGTCAATGTGCTGTTTCGATCGCTTAATGTAAAAGAGGTGGTTTTTTCAGAAATCATAAGACCTGTTTCTTTTTCATTGGGACATGTTCTGGGATTGACTCTTAAACAGGAGTATGAACTTATTTGCTTGAAAAAAGAATCTGAACGGATTGAATATTTAATGAAATATGTAGATGGCATAATGCCTGAAGAAAAGGTCAAAGAGATTATTATGCGTAAGCTTAATTTGAATGGACATTTCAAAAATGTAATCCCTCCAGTATAGAAATGAACACAAGCACCCGAGGCGTTATTTGGACCCCAGAAATCAAGATTTAGGTAGTTGATGTAGTTCAGTAATCCCCTTGTTTGCCAAGCAAAATCTTCACAGATTGAGGCCCGCCCTAGTTACACCAAATCCGACCCGTTATTTAAATAAGTATAGACCCAATAACTTTAGGTACTTGTGTATTACTTCAAAAGTATTTGCTTTTTCATAAATATGAAAGTCCGCAAATGAATTTATTTTTCTTTCTTGTCTTTCAGGTTTATTTTCAAAGATAGAACATGCGAATAGAGGGCATTGTTTGTCACAAGATTGGTAAAACTGTAATCTAATTCTACTGCATTGATAACAAAACCTGTTCCAATGCCAGGTTTCATGATCAGGGATTCATTTCCATCAAAATCTGTTGAACGCTGGAATTGATTGACGCCAGCTCTAAGGAATAAAAATTCTTTATAGAAGAGTTCTAAACCAAAATGTCCATCCATACTGATTGGATCTCCTGAAACTAGTGCATTTCGCTGACCATCAGTTGTAATGCTTAATCCAAGCTCCGGATATAAAGTAAAGGTTTCAAACGTGAATCCTTTTCCTATTCCAAGAATAATAGAAGGCTTGGTGATCTCATTGGATCTTATACCGGGTAAGTCATTACCTGTTGCCTGAAGAATTGCCTTTTCTTCGTCCGTAAAAGAGATAGACCAGGTATTTACAGTGGTTGAAATGTCTTTTAGTAATAGCCCTATTCTCCAGTCATTATTATTGTGATATTGAGCTCCTAAGTCTAAGCCAAATCCCCAAGAGTTTGCGAAAGAACCGATCACTCTTCTTACTACCTTCAGCGAGGAGCCATAATTTAGATATCCGTTAGCTAATTCCTTTTTTGATCCAAATCCTCCGAAGAAGGCCATATCCGCTGCAGAGAATTCTACGATATTATCATAGTTTATGCTTCCATCATCATTATAAAGACTTAGGGTATTGGGAATATTGTCAATGCCAAAACGTACAAGTCCAAAACCCAATCGACTATTTTTGTTCTGCATGGGCATTGAAAAAGAGAATACATCGTGCTTACCGATACCAGCAAACCATTCAGCATGCATGATACCGAGCTGAAGTCCTTCATTTTCGATATCTGCCAATCCTGCAGGGTTCCAAAAAATTGAAAAGGCATCTGAGGACGAAGCAACTACAGAAGATCCCATTGCTTGAGCTCTTGCTCCCACACCAATGGATAAAAATTCATTGCTGTATTTTTGAGCAAAGATGGGTAGGCTCAATCCCATTAGCAATAAGATCTGTGTTGTACGCTTAAATTGATTCATAAACTTTGATTTCTTTTCAAGACTAACCATCAAAATTGACTTAAAGTTATCCTAAATGCAAAATTAACGGACTTTTACATTAATCCACTTAAATATTTACAAATTAAAGCGACAGAAATCCCAAAAATATTCCCAATAGCCATACCAAGAACGGCAAGACCGATACCTCCGGAAAGTAGGGAAGGAGCTTTTAATGTATTTGTAATTTGACTGATGAAAGGTACACCGTACAATGCTGCGACAAAAGCTACCATTGCTTTTTTTAGATCAATACCAAAGAGCTTACAAATAAGAATATGGCTAAACATGATGCAAATGATAAGTATTAGGAAGATCGGAAGTAATGCTTTGGATAGTTGCAGTAATTCTTGAAGATCTACATTGATACTTATACATGTACAAAAGATCAAAAGGAAAAAATCACCGGAGACTTCAGTTTGATAGTCTTTTTTGACCCAGTTTGTTTGACCAATACATACGCTGAATATACCTATTAGCAAAAAGGTAATCATGGTTTTGTTGGATTCACTTATGCCTTTTATAAGAAACGGAAATAAAGAAATTACCAAAACTCCTAAGCCAATTAATATGCCTTTGAAATTGGATAATGGCTTTGCCAGAAATTTTGATTTATGAATGGATTCCATAGTTTTTTCATAATCCTCAATCTGACCTTTTTTTAAGAAAAGACTGTAGAAGTAAGGACCAATACTGATAAGAAATAAGATTAAAATTGTACCAGAAAATATATCTGCATACAGCGCCGAAGTAATCAATTCATTGGATGCTCCTAGGCTTTTACCAACTGCACTTAAGTTTAGATTTCCTCCACTGTATAAACCGGATAACATTCCACTTAGGATATCAAATTCTGGGATTGTTGATCGGTAAGCTAGACAAATGATCGTGCTGAAAATTCCAGCTAAAATTACACAAATAATAAAGGCACCTACCAGTTCTTTACCGTAATCCTTTAACTTGTTTAGCTTAGTATTAAGTAAGTGCAAACTTATTGCTAGTAGTATGGAAACATACATGATGATTTCAAGTACGGCTTTATTGGATTCCTGATAAATTAAAAGACTTGAAAGGAGCCCAATCCCATAACATAAAATGATGGGGTTTAACCAGTTTGGAAGTCGGTTTTTACTATCAAGCACCATGGATAGATAAGGCACTCCAAAGCAAATTAGTAAGGCTATTATTAATCGGAAAATTTCCATGTTGTTTTACTGGGTTATCTGAATCTTATTATCCTCATAAGTCAGCTTCAGTGTACATCCACTTACTCCCGGATTGGCAACAAGATATAGAGAAATAGCGCGTACAAGCTGGTGTTCAATAGCTCTCTGTAAAGGTCGAGCTCCCATTTTTTCATTGAAACCTATACTAGCAAGATAATCGATTAGTTTATCGTCGTACTCAAGGTTTATTCCCTTGGATTTTAGGCCAGAACGATTATTCAGATAGGAGAGTTCTATAGCGGTTATTTTTTTGACCTGTTCTGCCGTCAATGAATTGAAGGTAAGAATTTCATCAATACGGTTAAGAAATTCAGGCCTGAAAAATGCACGCATGGCAGACTGATACTTTACGACTGACTTATCTGTTTCTTGAAATCCAATCGATGATAAAGATTGCGCTCCGATATTAGAGGTCATTATAATAATGGTATTCTTAAAGTGGATCGGTCTGCCTCGATTATCTTTCATAACCCCTTCATCAAGCAGATTCATCAGATTATCAAATATAGAGCTATGTGCTTTTTCAATCTCATCGAAAAGAATAACACAGAAAGGTCGATTTCTGACCTCTTTTATAAGACGTCCACTGTCAGATTCAGACCCTAGTAATTTTCTTAGATCGCCTGGGATCTGGAATTCACTCATGTCTATTCTGATGATTGGCGGATTGTTGTCATCCTTGCCAAAAAAGAATTCTGATAGTGTTTTTGCACAGGCTGTTTTTCCTACCCCTGTTGGACCTGCAAATAAAAACGTGGAAATAGGTTTATTCGGATTATTCAATCCGGTTTTGAATATTCTGATAATATTGATCAGACGATCAACAACATGCTCCTGACCGACTATTTTTTCTTTAAAGAATGCTTTTACTTTATCGTCATCCAATTTGATCTCATCCCTTATGAAAAGTTCTGCAATACCCATGCGTTTACAAAACAGTTCTATAATCATATCCCGATTAATGGTATTGATTTTTTGCGTTTGTGCTTTAGATAGACATTCTGTAAAAAATCGAAGTATTTTTCCCGGGAAAACCTCGTAAGGGGAGAAGCGTTTTAGCAATCTTTTCGATAAGAAAAGAGCATCAGTATCAATCTTAATATTGAATTCAGCACTACTGGTTTCCTGAAGTTTCTCCAATACTTTATCCAGTCGCTCATCACCCATTTCATCGATATAGATGATTTGGAAATAAGACAGGAAGGAAGGTAAAAAGTCCTGAATAAATAAAAGTTCTGATTTTGTGAGCTCCGCAATGATTTTTAATTGACCTCGTTTAAGGAATTTTCTAAGTATTGCGGGTGTACTAGTGTCGGGCTCTCCCTCAAACATTTCAATAATCTCATCAATCCACAGGGTACCTGCATTTTGGATGAGTTTGTTCATCAGCGTTTCGATGTTTTTTTCCTTCTCACCAATATATTTTGCTTTCCCTTTTATTCCACGGGCATGCATTCTGTAGTAACGGGCATTTTGTTTTTCATTTACAAGTGCATCTTGAATAGCCTGATAGATTATACTACTCTTTCCACTTCCAATGGGACCACAGAGAATTACATTCTCATTTTGTTTGACTAGAATGTTTTTTATTTGCTGGATAAGTTTGTCGACCTCCCAGGCTATATTTTTTAATTGATTTACTCCCTTATTAAATTGATTTGGAAAAATGATCTGTTCTGCGTTTTCGAGTGGTTTTTCAGAAGAAAAGTCCTCAACTTTAGCATCTTCATTTAAAACCACATCAATAAATATATTCTCTACCTTTTTATTAAGTAAAAATCTAGCCAGTGTTTGATCACTATCTTCAAGATGTGACTTAAGATTTTTTAAGAGGGATTTTTTAAGTTTTTTGTTAGAATTTATGTGTCCAAGATAATTGTGTAGATATCCAGTATGTCCTTCTTGTTTGGTTTCATTTAGTTTGAAAACTTCCAGTTCAATAGGTACAGTTGGGCTAACGGATTCCATGTTTTCAATGACTACCTGTCCTTTAAGAATCTCCGATTCAAAATTAGACATATAATCGATCTCAAGCTGACTATAATTATCAGCTTCCATGAGCTTTCTAACCTCTTCTATTACTTTAGTTCGACTTGGCCCAAGACATACGTAGTCTGTGAAGGGTACCTGCGCCAAAAATAAATCTTCAGCGAATCTGTATAGATAGGTAAGAATCGGCTTTTTTTGATTACTCATGGTTTTAAAACGTCCTTTGCTTGGTTAAAAATAGAGGCAACTAAGTTCGGAAACCTATTTAACCCCTTAATGTAATAAAAAAAATGAGATTAATAGATTTGGAAACATAAAATGAGTTATATGATTTTTAGTTGTATTAAATAAAAAAACATAGATTTTTTTTATTTTTCGCTCAGATTTGTATTGTTTTTCGCGAAAAAATCAATGATCCTTATTTGATTAGATTTTTTTATATATGAAAAACATTGAATTCTAACTACTCGTCGGTTTTCAGTACCCTAATTTATTTAACTCAAAATCATGTAATATGAATTTAAGAAGCTTCCTCTTGTTTCTTGTAGGATGTCTAACGCTTGTATTTAATATGCAACCTTGGACAGAGATAGATGACAAGCAGGAGAAAACCAAAAGAGACCACAAGGTTGAAAACCTTACAAATGAAAATTATTTAGAGAATACTCAAACAACTACCGAATTAGTTTTTCTTGATTTTGACGAGAAAGGAAATTACACAGCTTCATCTGAAAGCATCAAGCAAAAGAAAGATGATGTATCTAAAATGTCCTTGATGACAGTTGTTGCGAATTGCAAAGATGCAAGTATTTTTTTGGATGGTGATGGGATAGCAGTCCTTGATACTATGGACATAAATGATGCTTCAAGTTGTAATTGTCCCGAACTTTCCTTTTCACTGGATATATCAGAATTTGATTGTAGTGATTTAGGTGATAATACAGTTGTTCTTACGGTTGATGATTTAATGGGCAATTTCGCAACTTGTCAAGCAACTGTTACTGTAGTGGATAATGTTCCTCCATTTTTCACCTGTTCATCCGAAACCTATTTTGTAAATGCGGATGGTTTTGTTGAAATAGATCCTATGGATATGGTATCCAATGAGGGGGAGAACTGTTCTGTGACCTATGCTGTTTCTCAGGATACTTTCTTTTGTTCAGATTTAGGTGCAAATGGTGTAATGATTACGGCAGAGGATCCTTCAGGAAATACATTTGATTGTTCCACATCTATCGTAGTTAAAGATGAGATAGCTCCTACTGCACTTTGTAATAGTATAGTTTCCGTAAGTTTAGATGCAAATGGACAATATACTTTAGACTATACAGAGGTGGATAATGGTTCATCTGATAATTGTACTTTATCTCCATCTGCTTTTTCACTAAGTCAATATAATTTTGACTGTGATGATTTGGGAATAAGCACACATACAATGTTTGTTATAGATAATTCTATTCCTTCCAATTCTGCAAACTGTTCTTTTTCTTTAGAAATATCTAATGGCTCTGTACCGCAGATGCTTTGTCAAGATTTAGAAGTTGAGCTAGGTAATAACGGTTTGGCTACAATATTGCCGGAGGATATTAATGCAGGTTCTTCAATAGCATGTGGTGCAATTGATTTAGCATTAAGTGTAGACAATTTCGATTGTTCTCAATTAGGTTTGAATTCTGTAGAACTTATTGGAACAGGGGATGGGGGTGAAACATCAACTTGTTCAGCAACTATCACCGTATTAGATAATCAAGCACCTGTACTTTCTTGTCTTAATGAAATAATAGTTGCATTAGATGCAAGTGGCACTGGTGTTGCAGATCCGATGGATTTGATTGATGACTTAGAAGATAATTGTACGAGTGCACCAACTTTGACTTTAGACCAATCCGCTTTTGATTGTACAAATATTGGTTCAACTAATCCAGTCGTACTTACTGCATCAGACGAACAGGGTAATTCGGTTACTTGTAATTCATCTATTCAGGTAGTTGATGATTCAGGGCCTGTATTGGATTGCGTTAATTCAACAGTTACGCTCACTAGTGGGAGTTCAGGGACAGTCTCTACAGATGAGTTTGTTTCTTCTCTTACAGATAATTGTGATAATAATCCGACTTTAACACCATCAACATATTCATTTGATTGTTCTCAACAAGGTCCAAATACCCTTGCACTTACAGCTACAGATCAATATAATAATACGTCTACATGTGATGTGACTATTATCGTAGACTACGACGATACTCCTTTTGCTTCTTGTTTAGGAGAAATTACAGTGGAACTTGATACAAATGGAGATGGATCTATTTCAGAATTGGATGTAGATGCAGGCTCGTACGTTTTATGCGAAAATCCTTCTTTAGAATTGGATCAGGAGATGTTCACTTGTGCAGATCTCGGTTCTAATACAGTTACACTTACAGTGACAAATGACAATGGTAATACTGCTGTTTGTACAACTACAGTTCTTGTAGCAGATAATGAAAATCCAAATGTTGTTTGTGATAATGAAATCGTAATTATAGAGCTTGATAACAACGGTGAAGCTACTGGTTCTTATGATGAGTTTGTCTTATCTACTAGCGACAATTGTGGTTCAGTTGAGTTTGAAACTGAGGTATATAATTTTACGTGTGATAGTATTGGATTTAATTTGGTCACAGTAACGATATTCGATGAAAATGATAATGACGATTCTTGTAATGCATTTGTAGAAGTTGTAGATAATCTGTCTCCAAATGCAATCTGTAATGATGTTGAAGTAGTATTAGGCTTCTCGGGAACAGTAACTGTTGATGCGTCTACACTTTCAACGGGCTCCACAGACAATTGCTCTTTGCAAAATTCAAATATCACTTATACATTTGATTGTGAAGATGTAGGAACCCCTGTATCTATTGAAGTTGAGGTATTTGATGCAAGTAATAATTTAGATGTTTGTACATCATTAGTTACAGTGTTGGATGCTTTAGCACCAGTTGCATCGTGTCAGAGTACGGAAATTTTTGTTAATGCAGACAATATTGCTTTATTGGATGCAGAGAGTATAAACAATAATTCTTTTGACAATTGTTCTAATCTAATCTATACCGTATCGCAGAGCGAATTTAATTGTGATGATTTGGGGCAGGTAATGGTAGAGTTAACGGTAACTGATCAAAGTGGTAATTCAGATAATTGCTCCACAATGATAACCATATCAGATAATTCAAACCCTCAAGCCGAGTGTGCACCATTGACTGAAGTCGTATTGGATGCTACTGGGAATTTGGAGCTACAACTGATAGACATCTTCTCTGGAAGTAGTTTTTCTTGCTCAGGATTTGATAGTGAAATTGATCCATCAACTTTCGATTGTACAGATGTTGGACAGTTTCAAAATGTAGAATTGACCATTTTCAGTAATAATGGTCAGAATTCTGTAGCTAATTGCTTGATACAAATTTTGGATCAAACAGCTCCAACTTTTGAATGTGTTGATTTGGTTACTACATTGGATGAGACTACAGAGATCATCATCACGCCGGAGGATCTTGTTGAAAATGTATCGGACGAGTGTACTGCTGACGAAATCTATTACAATTTTGAGACACTAACATTGAATTGTGATAATATTGGCACATTTGAAAAAGAATTGATCGTAGTTGATGGAAACTTAAACCCGGATACCTGTACGGTAAGTATTACTTTAATTGATAATACACAGCCAATTGCAATTTGTAATGATATGGTAGATGTTTTCCTAGATGAAGATGGATTAGCTTCTATTGAAATTGATGATATCAATAATGGATCCAGTAATCTTTGCGGAGAGATTCTTCCAGCTACAGGATCAGTATTGTCCAAGACCAACTTCGCTTGTGATAATATTGGCGCCAATATAATTACACTTATGGTAACTGATGCACTTGGAAACGAGGACGAATGTCAGTCTATTGTGAATGTTTTCGATGCAATAGATCCTGAAATTGAATCCTATGAAGACACGATAACCTTAATCATAGCTGAGAATCAGGATTTCGGTCAGGTTACAAGTGGTGTGTTCAATGCTGTCGGTACGGATAATTGTGGCATTTCCGTAGCACAAATCAGAAGAATCGCTGACGCTTGTGAATCGGATACTGAATTTGGTGCCAGTGTGAAGTTTTGTGCAGAGGAATGCAATGATGTATATGAGCTGGAGTTAAGATTGTTGGATGTAAACGCTAATTTCCAAGTCGTAACAGTCTACGTTAATTTGATTAATAATAATATGCCTGAGCCTTGTGATGTAAGTGCATTAGGAAGTGTTTCTATTCTTTCAGATGTGATTTGTAGTCCAAATCCATTTACGCAAGAGACTCATTTGAACTTCTATTTAAATGAGCGATCTGATACAAGAATATTGGTTTATGCTGCGGATGGTTCTGTAGTATCTGAGCAATATTATATGCTTAATTCAGGGACACATAATATTCCTGTGAATCTAGGATTTTATCCTCCAGGGGCATATTTCTGCCAATTGATTACACCAAAGGGTAGTCAAACCTTGAGGTTAATAAAGATGAATTAAAGAAAAGGGTGGTGCTAAGGCATCACCCTTTTTTTGACTAATTTGAAACGAAATGGTATTCTTTTCCTAAAGAACTATGCTTATTATGTATGGAAATCAGATTATTAATTAATTTAGACGGAATCCCCAAGTTTTGTTATCCCACTTTTGTTATTTAATAAATCCATTGTACATGAAGCAATATTTATTGGCATTTCTATTTGTGATAGGTTCTATATCTATTTTACCAGCACAACGTTGGGCTCAGGTTTTTGAAGAAGGAGGCTCTTATCTGGAAGTAAAGAAAACATTTAAGCAGGAATGGGAGGGGAAACCTTATCAAAGATCAAGTGGTTACAAACAGTTTAAAAGATTAGAAAACTTTTATGATCCTCGCTTATATCCAGACTATAATTGGCCAGATCCGATGATCGTATGGAAAGAAATGGAAGCAGCTTCTAAGGCTAAAAAAAATAAACAATCTTCGAAGTCTGCCTCTACAAGTACATGGACTCCAATTGGTCCTACCTCCTGGACAGATGGTTCGGGTTGGAACGCTGGCTTAGGTCGTATAAATGTTGTAATGGTAGACCCCAATAATTCCAGTACAATTTATGTAGGTGCACCTGCTGGTGGTCTTTGGAAGTCAACTAATGGAGGTAATTCATGGACCTGTTTGACAGACAACCAAGCTGTACTTGGGGTTTCTGATATGGAAATCGATCCCAATAACTCAAATATCATATACTTAGCTACTGGTGATGGTGATGCTTCAGACACCTATTCTGTAGGTGTACTAAAATCGACAAATGGTGGGACAACCTGGACGACAACTGGATTAAATTTTCAGGTTACTCAGACAAGAAGGATTCGTAGACTTATTATGCACCCAACCGACTCAAATATATTATTTGCAGCAACTACAAATGGATTATACAAAACCTCAAATGGTGGAAATTCTTGGACTCTGATTACTTCAAATAGTTTTCAAGACCTAGCCTTTAAGCCTGGTGATCCAACGGTGGTCTATGCAGTCAATGATGAATTCTACAAGAGTACCAACACAGGAAATAGTTTTACTCAAATTACAAGTGGACTTCCACCGGATAATCAGGTGAACAGATATAAAATTGGAGTCTCAGAAGACGAACCTTCTTGGGTTTATTTGGTTTGTGGTAAACAATCAGATTCCACCTTTAAGGGAATGTATCGTTCAACTAATTCAGGAAACAGCTTTACGCTGCAGGCAAACAGTCCTAATATTTTTGGATATTCTCCAACAGGTTCAGATAGTGCAGGCCAAAGTTGGTATGATCTCGCTATCGTTGTTGATCCTAATGATGCATCGACCATGTGGGTTGGTGGTGTGAATATTTGGAAATCTACAGATGGGGGAGTGACCTATACCATTCAAACCAATTGGACATACCCAAATAGTATTGGAT
>OMKD01000150.1 GCA_900299495.1 Sphingobacteriales bacterium | reverse complement strand
TTTAACTCCTACGATGCTTTTGCAAGTTCAGATCTTACCCAGATTTATGGGGAGTCAAATCTAGAAAAAGCATTGCACTATAGAGCCAATCAGTTCAATACCATGGTCTTTTTAAGAGAAGCGGAAGCAGGATTTAAATCGATTGAATTACCTGTGGAGGTTCAGATGACTAATATTAATGCAATTGAATCTATGGATGTCAATCAGGATGGCTTTGAGGATTTGATTTTGGCAGGAAATATGTTTGATGCCGAAGTAGAAACGCCAAGATCAGATGCTTCCTACGGTATCCTGTTAATGAATCAGGTAGGTAAAGGGTTTAAACTGGTCAATAATGACCAAAGTGGGTTCCATGTACCTTATGAAACCCGTCAGTTGGTGAAAATGCAAATGGATGATAAGTCTGTGCTGATATTTGGAAATAATAATGCACCTCTTCAGGTGTATGAGATGGAAAAGGATAAAGATGAAAGTTTGGCCGAACTTATCAAATAAAATAAAACTTGGTATAGGCAGCTTGTTTATACTTTGCTTACTGATCGCTTGTCAGCGTAGCAGTACGCCTATTTCAAATCTTGAAATGGGAAACATACTAGATAATAAGGGTAAAGCCTCTCAGATTTCTGGTCAGGTACCCTATTATACAGAGTTTATGCTAAAGAAGTTTGAGCGGGAGTACAACTCCAGGCCTGAGCAGATGCGATACAATTCCGCTTTAGACTATAGCCTTATGCTTTTGCTCAATGGAAAGAATCAAAAAGCGATCAATGTACTGATCGAATTTTTGAATTTAGGAAAAGAAAAAAAATCGGTTACACCACAAACAGAACAGCACTACAAAGTGCTAGCGTTGGCCTATCTTCGAGAGGCTGAATATCAGAATTGTATTTATAATCATAACGGCCAATCCTGTATCATCCCTCTTGAAGGTAATGGCATTCATGCCTTAGCAGATCCTGCTCGTTTAGCAAAGGATTGCTATAAAACGCTCTTGGACTTTAATCCTAATGATTACCAGTCTGTATGGTTTTATAATATTTCCTCCATGGCAGCAGGTGATTATCCAGATCAAATGGATCAACGCTTTGTGATAGCTCCTGAGAAGTTTTATGGGACGACCGAATTCCCTAAGTTCCAAAATATTGCTTTGGAGTCCGGTGTTGCCTCTATGGATCATGCCGGAGGAAGTATCATCGAGGACTTCAATAATGATGGTCTACTTGATATATTCACAACCTCCTACAGTCTTTCTGATCAAACACGTTATTATGAAAATACAGGAGCAGGGACCTTTGAGGAAAAGAGTTCTGCTACAGGTGTTGATGTGTTAAAGGCTGGACTTAATTGTGTGCAGGGAGATTTCAATAATGATGGTTGGACAGATGTGTTTATAATGCGTGGAGCATGGTTAGGAGAAAATGGGCAACTGCCTAATTCCTTATTGATAAACCGAGAAGGAAAATATTTTGAAGATATCAGTAAGCAAGCAAATCTGTTCATAGAGAAACCAAGTGGAGCAGTTGCTTTAGCCGATGTGAATAAAGATGGCTTGCTTGATATTTTTGTTGGAAATGAATCAAGTGCAGTTCAGTTGAGCTCCGATTTGTTCCTGAATAAAGGTAATGAACAGTTTGAAGAGCTTGCAAAAGAATCTGGTTTGGAGGTATTCTCCTTTGTCAAATCAGCAAATTTTGCGGATGTGAATAAGGATGGATGGCCTGACCTTTTTGTTTCTGTGTATCAAGGTAAGAATAAACTATTCATACATCAGGGGCTAAAAGATGGAGTACCTCAATTTGTGGAAAAAGCTGCTGAGTATGGTGTACAGGATCCTGTATATTCCTTTTCTTCTTGGTTTTGGGACTACGACCATGATGGATGGGAAGATCTTCTTATTTTCTCTTATAATAATTCTAATCCATTTGATATTTCTGCGCAGATATGTAAAGAATACCTCGGTGTTGCTGCTGCTGAAAATAAGCCTGTGCTATATCTGAATAAGGATGGAAAGGGTTTTGAAAAAGCAGAATTTACAGGTCTGGATGAATCCCTTTATACTATGGGCGGCAATTATGGAGATCTAAATAATGATGGTCACTTTGATTTCTATTCAGGAACTGGTGAGTTCAATCTCTGGGCTGCAATTCCCAATAAAATGTATATACATACGGGAACAGAAGGATTTACTGATGTTACTCACGCAGGTGGTTTTGGAATGATTCAAAAAGGACACGGTGTTTCCTTTGGCGATCTGGATAATGATGGCGATCAGGATATTTATCATCAGGTTGGTGGAGCAGTTGAGAGTGATGTTTTCCACAATATGCTTTTGAAAAATCCAGGATTCGAAGCGAATAATTGGATCACTTTGAAGCTTCAGGGATCCTCTGCCAATCGTTCAGCTATAGGTTCCCGTTTGGAATTTAAAGTGAAAATGGCTGATGGGAGTACCAAGACCTTATACAATAAAGTCCATACCGGAGGTTCTTTTGGAGCAAATACCCTACGAGTTGAAATGGGCCTTGGAGAGGCTGTACAATTAAAAGAATTGACCATTCATTGGTCTGATCTTGAGAATACAGTAACTACCTATAAAGATTTAAAACTGAATCAGTTTTATTTAATTGATCAAAACAAGAGTCCAGCGCTTATGTCTTTAAGACGTGTTGCACTGGGAAATGAGCCCATAGCCGAGTGCATTAATTATTAATTGGGCTCATTTTCTTCTTGTTGCTCTTCGCTGTTTTTGCAAATTCTGACGGCGTCATATTATAGACTTCCTTAAAGCACTTCCTAAAATATTGTAAGTCGTTAAAGCCTACACGGTAGGTGATTTCAGAAATCTTCAGATCACTGTCCTTAAGCAATCTAGCTGCTTTTTTAATTCGGGTATTTCGAATAAGCTCATTGGTCGTACAGCCCAGTATAGTCTTGATTTTTCGATAAAGATTACTCTTACTTACCCCAATGGATTTACAAAGATCTTCTATGTTGAAGTCTGGCTTATTAAGATTGTTTTCAATAACGGTTACCACCTCACGAATAAAACGCTCATCAGATTCTTTGAAATGTACATAATCCTCTGTTTCTGTATTTACAGTGGTCAAATTCGAAGGGTTGAATACATTCGCTTTGATATTCTTGTTAACATTTAGGAAGTTTTGAACTCTCAATAGGAGTACCTCCGGATCAAATGGTTTGTTCATGAGTGCATCTATCCCATGTTGATAGGCTTTTTCTCGGGATTCCTTCGAACTTTTCACCGTAGTCATGATAATCATAATATGGCTTAAATCTGGATGCTCTTTGATTTTTTTACTCATCTCAAATCCATCCATAGTATCCATCATTGCATCTGTGATGATTAGCTTAGGTTTTTTGGATTTGGCAAGCTCATAGCCGTCTAATCCATGGTTAGCCGTAATGACTCTGTAGTCTTTATCGAAAAGCTCTTTCATAAAGGATTGAAGGTCTGGATTGTCTTCTACTATTAGGATTAGCGGCTTATCATTTCCAGCTTTCTTAGCACTTGCTGGTTTTTCAATTTTTGTTGAAGGTGCATTGACTGCTTTCTTCGTTTGATAGTTTTGCAATTCTATGATAGACTCTTCACTGAACTTAAAGTCAGTGGATTGATTATCTGAAATAAGTTTTGCAGGAAAATGTGATTTTCCTTTTTTCAGGGCAACGGTGAATACTGTTTTTATATTCGGCTCTGATTCCACTTTGATATAGCCTTTATGCTGTTCCACAATTTGTTTGGATAACTCAAGGCCTATGCCTGTTCCTGGTTTATTATTCTCCATGCTCGAACGATAGAAACGATCAAAGATGAAGCGTTGTTCTTCCTCTTTGATACCCTCGCCATTATCTTCTATGTGTATAAAGTGCCAATAAGGACTAGTGGATTGAGTTAATTTTACCACACCATACTTAGCCGTGTATTTGAAGGCATTGGAGATCAGATTTACGAATACACGCTCTAATTTTTCAGGATCGAAATACAATTCCTGTTCTTCTTTTTGAAGCTCAATATCATAGCGAATCTGCTTCTCATCCGCATATCCAGAAAAGTTGATTCCGATGTTCTTTATGAAAGAATTGATGTTTTGCTTCCTGGGTTTGAAGTTTGATTTGCCAGCTTCGATTTTAGAAATCTCTAAGATTTGATTAATCAGTCGGTAAAGTTGCTCTGCGTTATTAAGCATCAATTTATAGCTCTTATGGTTTTCTGCCTGTATGCCCAATTTAGCAATCAGGTTTTTAAGTGGACTGATAATAAGAGTTACCGGTGTTTTTAGCTCATGCGAAATATTGGTATAGAAACTAGTCTTCATCTTATCCATTTCTTGAAGACGGTCAAGATCTCTTTTTCTAAGCTTTAGATCATACTTTAAACGCTGTCTTGCTATTAGCTGTTGTCTTCTCCAAAGGAAAAAACTTACAATTGCAGTGAGATAAATGAAGAATGCCAGATAGGTCATGTACCATGGTTTTTGGATACAGATGTCCATGTATACGGTCTTATCGGACCATACACCATCATTATTGGCTGCTTTTACCTCAAAGGTATATTTACCTGGATTTAGGTTTGGATAACGAGCAAATTGTTGGTTCTCCTGAATATGATACTCCTCTTCATATCCTTTTAGCCTGTACTTATAGATGTTTTTACTTGCTTGAGAAAAATTCATTGCACTAAAGGCTATGGTCAGGTCATTATCCTTATGATTGAAGCGCAGGTCACTTCCATTGAAAT
>OMKD01000149.1 GCA_900299495.1 Sphingobacteriales bacterium | reverse complement strand
TTTTCAAGTTGATGAAGTTCCAGACTATCAGCCTGTATTTAATTGGGATTATACTGATGCACCTACAGAGGTGACCTTTTCTAATGGAACAGTAAACACTATTGAAATCTCTGTTGATCCTTTTGCAGTAAGTTCGTCTTTTTGGCTGAAATTCTCCTATGATGATGTCAATTGCATTATTGAAGATTCGATTGAGCTTAACGTTGTAGGTATAGATCAGTTTCAATTGAATAATGCTGGAAATATTATCTGTGGATCTGATTTAAATACTCCAATAACGCTACAAACAGATCTCAATTTAACTAATCTTGAGTTTGATATCTTAGATGATTTAGGCAATCCATTGTTTAGTAATGTAAATAATTGGCCCTTAGGTTTGGTGTCTGGAGATTATTTGATGCAAGTTTATTGGACTCAATTTGTAGAATCCTGTCCGGCTTGTCTTGTTTTGACTGACAATCAAGTAAAGATTCCTTTCCACTTCGGCGATAATACATCCGACGCTCTAGTTTGTAATGATAATATTCAGGTTTCTGTTGATGAGTTTTGTGGAATAGATGTAACTGTAGATATGCTTGCTGAGGCTGTTCAGGGTTTAGATGCAGGATCTATCTTGATTACTTTTTTTGATGGCTTGGAAGTGGTTCATGAACCAGGAAGCGATTATATCGGAGAGACACTTGAATTTGTCTTGGAGGATGTCTGTTCTGAAAATAGTTGTTGGGGAAGTTTGATTATTGAAGATAAGATCGCACCAGTATTCGATCAGCAGGACATAACAGTGAATCAATTCTGTGGGATGAATCAAACTATTCCTCAGCCTGCAGTATCAGATAATTGTGGTGGATTAGTTTCTGTACAACTTATTTCATCAGAGGTTGAAGATTTTGATTGTTCCAACATTAATGGATTAATTCAAATAGAGACGCGTACATATATTGCAACAGATGCGTCTGGAAATGTATCCAGCACGTTTGAGCAAGAAATTTATACCCGCATACCCACATTGGCAGAAATTGTATTTCCCACAAGCTATAATGATGTACAGGCCCCAAGTCTAAGATGTACCGATGCGGGTGAAACGGATCCTGTTTTTACAGGATACCCTTCTGCATTTGGTGTTGATTTTATTCCAGGACAGGATTACTGTGGTATTAGTGCTGCATTTTCTGATCAAGTATTTGATGGTTGTGGTGAAGGATTCACCATCCTTAGGAAATGGGTCATACTAAGATCCTGTAATCAGGGTAGTGAGCTTTTGGAATATGATCAAATGATTGCCGTCAAAGATCAAATTGAGCCCTATATCCAGTGTCCTCCAGTTATTGAGGTCAATGTTTCGTCAGAAGATTGTTTATTGGAAAGTTGGCTGCCTAATCTTTTTATATTGGATGATTGTTCTGATGTTTCATGGACTATAGGTGGTGACAGCTGGTTAGTTGAACAAGGTGAAACTCTACCTCCTTTAGATATTGGAATTCATACACTTACGATAAATGCTAATGATGATTGTGGTAACCAATCTCTATGTAATACCTCTTTAGAATTGACTGATGGACTTTCACCGACTGCAGTTTGTATTGAATTGACTGAAGTTTCTTTAAATTCTGAAGGGATCGCTGTTATGGATGCTTTGTCTGCTGATAATGGGTCATATGATAATTGTTCAGAGGAGCTTATCTACCAAATAAGAAAAATGGGGGATGTTTATGCAGCAAGCGTGGAGTTTGATTGTGAGGATTATCTAGAAAGTAATAATTCATTTCTACCTATCGAGCTACTAATAACAGATGAGGTTGGAAATACTAATTCCTGTATGGTTCAGGTAACGATATCGGATAAAATCTACCCGGAGATTACCTGTTCGGATGTTACCGGCTTTGATTGTACTGATTTAAGTATTGTAGAAGATTTATGGGCCGATATTTCTTATTCAGACAATTGTACTGCAACTATAAGCTATGGTGAAACTGATTATACAGGCTTAAATACGGATTGTTATGTTGGACAAGTCACTAGGAAAGTTACAGTTGAAGATTTGTCAGGTAATGTAGCATCTTGTAATCAATCAATTTTCTTTTCTGGTACAAATCCGTTAACCGATGTTTCAATTGATTGGCCAGAAGATTTGTTTTTTGAAAGCTGTGTAGGTGTTGCATATAACCCTGATTCTATTGGTCTGGATATTGGGATTCCGGAAATTTCCATACCGATGTGCGGATTGACTGGGGTAAATTATTCAGATCAGTTATTTTACACGGGCGGCGATGAGTGTTTTAAAATACTTAGAACTTGGACGGTCATGGATTGGTGTCATTTTGATCCAAATACAGGGGCAGGAGTTTTTGATCATATTCAGGAGATTCGAGTACAAGATAATGAGGCTCCTGTGGTGGATTGTGATATTGTTCCTTTTGTAAAACTAAGTACTCCGGATTGTTTTGGCGAAATAACATTGGAGCTTCCTTATATCATAGAAGAATGTTCAGAGGTAAATATTGAGGTCTCCAGTATACTTGGTGATGGAATTGGTCCTTTCCAGGATGTAGGTTTAGGGAATTATATGGTTACTTATACAATAAGTGATGCATGCGGTAATACGACTAATTGCTTAGTTGATTATCAGGTGAGCGATGCGAGAGAACCCACAGCATATTGTATAGATCAGCTTGTAATTGATCTGCCGCAAGAGCTGGAAGTTACAATCGTTGCTTCAGATTTTGATTTTGCAAGTTTTGATAATTGCACTCAAGAGGATGAATTGCTCTTTGCTTTCAGTGCTTTGTCTTTCGATTCACTGAGGACTTTTGATTGTACTCATTTGGGTGTAAACGAAGTAGAAATGTATGTGTTTGATGCAGAGGGTAATTTTGACCGATGTAGCGTGTCATTACTTCTTCAGGATAACAATAACTTTTGTGGAAATAATCAATTAACGCTGTCAGGATATGTAGCAGACCGATTTAATGAACCGGTTGCTGATGTTGTTGTGGAGCGAAATGGAACAGATCAGTATTTTGCTGTTTCTCTTGATGATGGCTCCTATTTGTTTGATGATGTAAATCCCGCTACAGATTATACGCTTAAAGCAGACTATTTAGATGATTCACCTATTGGTGAGGATGTGACTACCTTTGATATGGTTCTTATTACCAGACATATACTTGGTCAGGAATTGTTTGACTCTCCATATCAATGGATAGCAGCGGATGTCAATGATTCAGGTACCATTAGTACCTTGGATATTGTGGCTATACGAAAAGTAATTCTTCAAATCGAATCTGAGTTTCCAAATGGTAAACGTTGGAAATTCATAGATAGATCATTTGCTTTTTCGGGTTCAATGAATCCATTATTAGCGGGTTATCCTGAACTTATCAATTTAAATAATATTAACTCAGATTATATTGATTTGGATTTTGTGGCTATTAGAATGGGAGATGTGAATTGATAACATATTAAATCGCTTAAAATATAGTCGTTTATACAGAAGAAGTAAGTTCATGCTTACTTCTTTTTTTTATGGTTAAAAAGTGTAAATTTGCACGAAATAGCAGTAAAAAATTGATTTGTGGCAAGAATAATGGGAATAGATTACGGAACGAAGAAAACAGGTATCGCTGTAACCGATAGCCTACAAATTATTTGTTCCGGTTTAGACACCATTCCAACGCTTACACTGTACGATTTTATCGAGAAATATCTGGAGACAGAAGAGGTTGAAAAAATTGTAGTAGGTATGCCATTGCATGAGGATGGGAATCCAGCTCAGATTGCACACTTAGTTGTAGGTTTTATTCGAAAGCTAAGGAAATTGTACCCTGCTATTGAGGTTGTCGAATGGGATGAGCGCGGTTCTTCTAAAGCTGCCAAAGAGGTCATTTTTATGTCGGGAACAAAAAAAAGTAAGCGAAGAGATAAATCTTTGGTTGATAAAATCGCTGCTGCCCTCATACTCCAGGACTACATGGAACAAAATCATTGGTAAAAAATAAGAATATGATACTTCCGATCTATGCATATGGATTTTCGGTGCTAAAAAAGGTTGCTGAGGATATCGATAAAGATTATCCTGAGCTGGAAACACTTATTTCTAATATGTGGGATACCATGTACAACGCACATGGTATAGGTTTAGCGGCTCCCCAGATAGGACTCTCTATTCGCTTGTTTCTAGTGGACACTAAACAAAGTATGGAGGAAGAAGATAAGGACAAGGGAATTAAAAAGGTTTTTATCAATGCTGAAATAATCGAAGAGGCTGGAGATGATTTCTCTTATGAGGAAGGATGTCTGAGTATACCTGGAATAAAAGGTGAGGTTTACAGACCTGAGCAAGTAAAGATCAAATATCTGGATGAAAATTTTGTGGAACATACAGAAGTTTATGATGGCATAAATGCACGTGTGATCCAACATGAATACGACCATATTGATGGAATATTATTTACGGAATTATTAGGTCCTCTGAAGAAGAGAAGAATTAAGAAAAAACTCGAGGATGTTAAAGCAGGTAAGCTCCGTGGTGAATATAAAATGAAGTACCTAAACTAAAACTGAATACAATGAGTCTCCAAGTAATGTTAGAGAATTATAAGAAGAAAGCCCCTGTTATTGTATTTGAATGGAATGATGAACTGACTGATGCCAAAGGTTGGGTTGTCATTAATTCACTAAGAGGTGGTGCTGCTGGTGGTGGTACCCGTATGCGTAAAGGATTGACTAAGGAGGAGGTGATTTCTCTTGCTAAAGTTATGGAAATTAAATTTTCTGTTTGTGGACCTGCAATTGGTGGTGCAAAATCAGGAATTGATTTTGATCCTCGTGATCCTAGGAAGGATGAAGTTCTGGAAAGATGGTATGCAGCTGTTATTCCTTTATTGAAAACATATTACGGAACAGGTGGAGACCTTAATGTAGATGAATTAAAGGATGTAATTCCAATGACTGAAGATCTTGGACTTTGGCATCCCCAGGAAGGTGTTGTTAATGGACACTTTCAGCCAAAAGAAGGTGCAAAAGTAAATATCGTAGGTCAGCTTAGATACGGATGTTCAAAGATAGTAGAAGATCCAAAATACGTACCTTCTGATGATGGTCATAAATATGCTATTGCAGACATGATTACTGGTTATGGGGTCGCTCAGTCTGTTAAACACTTCTATGATTTATATAAAAATCAAGATCTAAAAGATAAGCGTGTAATTATTCAGGGATGGGGTAATGTGGCTTCTGCTGCTGCCTGTTATTTAAGCCAAATGGGAGCTAAAATCACAGGAATAATTGATATCGCTGGAGCTATTCTGAAGCCAGAAGGGCTTGGTCTTGAAGAAATTAAGGAATTATTTTACTCAAAAGATGGGAATAAACTATCTTCGCCTAATATGATTTCTTTTAAAGAGGCCAAGGATAAGATTTGGGCGGTTGGTGCTGAGGTGTTTATTCCTGGTGCAGCTTCGAAAATCGTAACCAAAGAACAAGTAGATACTATGATTGCTAATGGACTAGAAGTGATCTCATGTGGTGCTAACGTGCCTTTTATTGATGATCTGGTATTTTTTGGTCCTACGGCAAACTACACAGATACAAAAGTCAGTCTTATTCCTGATTTCATAGCAAATTGTGGAATGGCAAGGGTATTTGCCTTCTTGATGCATGATGATATCGAAATGACTGATGAAGCAATATTTGAGGATACTTCCAAAGTTATATACCAAGCACTAAAGGAATTAAAAGATAAATCTTCGGATTTAACTGGTATTTCTAGCAGAGCAATGGAAGTAAGCTTGAACAAACTTTCTTGATCGATTGTGTTTTGTCAGCTAGGTGATCAATTGATTAAAAAAACATATTTGATTTAATTAATTGGATTTATTTTTGCCTTTGCCTTGTTTGAAGAATATATAAAGGCTATAATTGTTTAAATACAAGGTAGTTACTAGGACACATTACACACTCGAACTTGTGGTTTGAAATTTTTTTTTTTTAATTTAATACCCGAGGACAATGAAGAATTATTTGTCAAAGTTATTTACCTTAATTTTTATTCTGGTAGGTTGTATAGGTTTCGCGCAGAATGAATCTGTGGCAAGCCTTTCCGGAGTACAAGCCACTCCAAAAGATGGATCCGAGTTTGGTATCCA
>OMKD01000148.1 GCA_900299495.1 Sphingobacteriales bacterium | reverse complement strand
CTTTGGTATGGTCCAAAAGTAATCCGAAATAAAAAACAGACTACCAATACAGGGGAATAAACCGAAATCCATTTACTGCATTATATTCAAGCGTTGGTGCTGGCACTTTAAAAATATTTAATACCTTAAAGACTGCTTTCAAAAATCCCGAATTTGTCTTTATTCGGGTAAAATCTACATCCAGAGAAAGGTAGTACTGACTGTATCTTGGAAATAGACTGGTATCTAAAAAGTAAACGGGATCTTTCGTTGGCCAGTTATTCTCAACACCACCATATAAATTTTCAGCCCCATAGCCAAAAGCTATATTCAACCATTTTGGCATCCTTGAGTTTTCATTGGTTAAAAATGCAGCTGGATTTATTGATAACCATATGTTCATTGTATTATAGTCCTTAAGGTATCTTGCTCCTAAACCTGTACCATATAATTCTGCGCCCCGAGATCCTAAGTCCGCATATGATCCGTCTGAACCCAACACCGAATAATCCGGATAGGCAGCGAAGGAATTGGAAGATTTAAAAATAAATCGTTGTTCTTTCCAATATTTCTGTTGAAAGTAAAATACTCCAACTCCCAAGGTATTAAAAGCTACATCTGGGACTGAAAAACCCCAATCATTAGAAAATCCATCCATGATCTCAAAGGTTAGTTGAACTCCGGTCCCAACCAAGGCAGAGGTCAATATAGCTTTAGAATCTTCTAGTCCCGTCCAACGTATATAGCTATATGCAATACTGCTTTCTGTATAAGCAGAAAAAGCATGTCCAGCCTTATCCATATGTGCCCAATCCCCCATATCATTATGAAAATGGAACTTACCAAGTTCGTATTGGCTATACCACTGTGTCCAAAGCCAAGTGGATCCAGACGCATAAACCCCCAATCCGGCAATCAAGGAATTATTGAAACGCCTCTTATTCAAAGTGTCAGGTATTTCAAAAAATGAATTATTAGTCTGACTGAATGAAGCATTCGTACAAAAAAGGAAAAGCAATAGAAAAAAAGCCTTAGATTGTTTTTGCATGGATTGATTATTGAAAATCTGCTTGAAATTCAAGTACCGATTTCGAACTCAATCTAATAGCATTAAACTAAACTAACAATACTTATAATTATGTTTAACAAAAATTTGAGGTTATTAGGTACTATTGGAGCGATCGTATTGATCTTCATCTTGGTACTTTCCAGCGCGACCTTTCTGACAATCGACCCTGGACAAACAGGAGTTGTCTTCAAAAGATTCAGTTCTGTAGGTCTTGATAAGAAAAACCTTTTAAGTCCTGGATTTCATGTAATTGCTCCTTGGAATAAAGTATTCTTGTACAATACCCGTGAAGTCACTATAGAGGAAAAAATGCCACTTATTTCTAACAATGGCCTTGAAATCAATGTGGATGTTACAGTCAGGTTCAGAACTAATCCAAATGAAATCGGTAATTTACATGAGACTATTGGTAAAGAGTACACCGAAGTACTGGTAAGACCTACTGTACGCTCTGCGGTTAGAAAGATCGTTGGTAAGTTTACACCAGAGGAATTATACTCGACTAGAAGAGATGAAATTCAAACACTAATTGAAGAAGAATTAACTAAAAGTCTAGATGAGAAGAATATAATCCTAAGTGGAGCACTAATCAGAGGAATCGATCTTCCACCTAAAGTAAAGCAGGCTATTGAAGAAAAGCAACAAGCTGAACAGCTTGCTCTAAAATATGAATATATACTTGAGCAGGAAAGGAAAGAGGCCGAACGTAAGATTATCGAAGCACAAGCAAAAGCTGAGGCTAACCGAATCCTTAATGCATCCTTAAGTCAGAATATCCTTAGAGACAAAGGTATTGAAGCAACCCTAGAGCTTTCTAAATCAGAAAGCTCTAAAGTAGTGGTGATTGGAAGTGGGAAAGATGGGCTTCCCTTAATATTAGGAAATAATTAAAAAAAGCTTGCCGAGAATCTCGGCAAGCTTTTTTTTATTGAATTATTATCGTTTGAACACCTACAGCATCCGCTGTTCGAACAACTATCTTATATAAGCCTTCTTGATCAATGGTCAGATTGTACTGTTCCTCATTTAAGAACGTTCTTTCTTCTGACACCAATTGACCTAATGTATTATAAACACTAATCATTGCATCTCCAGAAACAGACTGAAGATCTAAGGTTACATTTCCACTACTTGGATTTGGGAATACAGAGAAATCAAATCCGTTATCCGCATACACATCTTTTACATCTGAAATTAAATTGTCAAATCTTTTATTGACCTTTTTCATGTAAGAAAGTATGACTTCGTCTGAATCCGCATCCAGGATTTCAATAAGCAGATTGGATACATGAGATACTTCACCAACTGTTGTAGATAAAGTAATTTGCTCAGAATCATCAGTTAGTTCAAATTCAGCAGAGTATGCTGGCTCTACGCCAGGAATTATAGTATGACCTTCATAGGGAGTCATTCGCAAATATACATCCATATCTTCTGTACTACTTAAAGAAATATTACATGAAACTGCATCGCCTAGTCTAGAAGTGGAATAATCCATAGGGGATGTCCAAAGAATCTGCATGTCTATTGGAGAATGAATTACTCTGAAATTACTGGAGAACTCTGAAAAAACAAACTGACCAAGGACATGAACACCCTCGTTATCAAAAATCTGCAATCTAAATCCATCCGCATAAGTATATACATCGTCAACTGTATAGGCTGCTGTACCCTCAGGCTCCATTAGTGAGTAAATCTCTGGATCATTTCCATAACAATTTTCAATTACAGAATCGCCCATCATAGGATCGAAATACACCCAATAATTTGATGCATAATTTTGCTTTACCTTAGTGCTGAAATCAACTTCAAAGTAATCCCCCAGGTTAAGGTTATTGACTATATTGTCTATTGAAAAACCATCGATAATTACTTTACCAAAGAAAAAGTTAGCGGGTATAATAAATTCTCCATAGGTAACATTTTCTTCATAATCTTTTACTATTAGTTGGATTGAATCTACTTCAACAAATTTACCCCCGGCAATAAAGAACGAACAATCTTTAGATTCTCCCGATTCGGGATTTTCAAAACCTTTATCGAACAAATAGAATGGGGATAATGCTCCATTAGTCATAGGAAGAGCTGTAACCTTTATTCCTCTTTCATCTTCACCTTCAACATAATCATAATTTACACTTACCTTATCCTCTCCAATCAAACACTGATTGAAAACAACCTCTGTATTGAAAGCGTAGAAACCAGATATTGAAGGATAATCCTCTCCATAGAATATTCTAACTGGTATGGAAAACTCCCTTTTTATATCATTTACGGTAACACCTGTAATTTCTACACGCAATTCATCTATCAAACCATTTCCTCCTTCGATCCAAAAAGAAGTTGTAAAACTGGATTGACCAGCACCAATTAAAGGTGAACCTACCTGAACCTCGCAATCTTTACATATATCTCCTTGACTATAGGGTGTAATGAAGATACGCATACCATCAGGATCATTAGTACTGACATCGAATATATAGGAAACGCTCGTGACGCCGTTATTAGTATTACTCGGAAGAACGGAATAAATACCTAAATCTGAATAGATATCGTAAACCTCATAATCCTGAGCGAATGTAAACACATTAAATAGGAGGAGAAGCAGTGTAGATGTAATTAGCTTTTTCATAGTAACAAGGGATAAAGAGTTAATGTAATTGGGACAAATGGTAAATGAACAAATGTTCAGAACAATTCGTGTGTAGTACTTTAAATTATAATCGGTTTAAATGTTCATTTATTTTTTAGATAGGCTATTGGACAAATTTAATTAATTTTTATATAAAAATAACAGTGACAGGGTCTTGGAAGTGCGTTAATAAAATCTTAAAACCTACTAAAATGTCTGCCACACATTAAAAAAAAATTAATCTGAAAAAAAAATTCAAAAAAGTGCTAAAAACATTTCCAGCAAAGTTTTTTTTTTATAAATTTGCATCGCTTTAAAGCAATAACGGTTAGACCTATGGTGTAATTGGCAACACTACAGTTTTTGGTTCTGTCATTCTAGGTTCGAGTCCTAGT
>OMKD01000147.1 GCA_900299495.1 Sphingobacteriales bacterium | reverse complement strand
TGGGGTGGATTATGAGGTAGTAGACTGCAACCCATCAGATTCGACATATTATGTCAATGTATGGTTTGAATATGATAATACGGATCCATTAATGGTATCCATATATGGAAGTGGTTATGACTGGGGCGAATTTGATGCCTGGGAGCAGCCTATACAGCTTGGACCTTTTTATGGCGCTGAAGGTGTTCCAGAGCAAATCATACAGAATGTAAACGATCCTGCTTGTGCTACTGAATTCGGTATTGATTCACCAAGTTGCTTCTATTCCGATTGCTACGTGGATATTACCGATTACACTATTGAATGCATTGGGGAAGATTCAATATTCTATGTTGAATTATTTATTGAGGTAGCTAATCTTAGCAGTGATTCAATATCTGTGTTCGGTGGTGGTTATGATTGGGGGGAGTTTGCAGCAGGTTTAGAGTCTATAACAGTAGGACCATATTTTGCAGGTAATGGTATTTATGAAATACTGATATCAGATAGTTCAAATCCTGATTGCATTAGTTTTGTTGAATTTGAAGAACCAGATTGTATTGATGCTTGTGATATAGACATAGTTGAATATAATGTAGTCGAATGTAATGAAACGGATTCCTTATTCTACCTGGAAGTCTTTTTTGAATATGATAATCTTTTAGGAGATGCTGTATCCATATTCGGTGGTGGTTATAATTGGGGGATTTATAATCCTTTGCTACAGCCAATCTTGATAGGACCGTTTTTTACAGGTGATCTTGAATATGAAATTATAGTTGCAGATCAATTGAATTTAGATTGTTTTGATGTTGTAGGCTTTGAATTCAATGGATGTGACGAAGAATGTGAGCTTATAGAAGAGATTTGGCTTGAAAATGGTCCAGATTGTCTGGGTGATCTTTGTGAAATCGAAATTGGTGTAGATTTATCTCAAGCTGGGGCAGGATTACCTGTTGATATTCATTTGGATGGCTTCAGCTATTTTGACTACCCTGTTAGCCAATTAGCTGGACAGAGCTTCACTTTTGTACAAGACTCGCTAGAGTTCTCTTCAGTGGTTGTTTGTATTTCAGGTTCGTTTGATTGTTGTGATACGCTTTCTTTTGATATTCCTCCAACTGTAGTTGGTGATGTTTGGCCTGGGGATGCAAACTCCGATAATATTGCTAACAATATTGATTTATTATACATAGGTCTTGCTAATGGTTTCCAAGGATTCGATCGTCCTGAACAGGGTATTGAGTGGGCAGCTTACGAATCAGAAGACTGGGACTTTTTCTTCCCTGAAAGTGGTGTGAATTTCAAACATGCCGATAGTAATGGAGATGGTTTGGTTGATGAAGCTGATATAGAGGCTATTGAGGAGAATTATGGTTTGACCCATGGCGCATATGATCCCGATTTTGAGATAGGTGGGCCTTCTGATCCTCCTTTATATATTGACTTGCCAAGTTATGTTCAACCAGATCAGCTGATTGAAGCTGAAATTATTTTAGGTGAATTCTCCAACCAGGTTTCAGATCTTTATGGTATTGCCTTTACCGTGGAATTCCCAGATGGCATATTCCAGAATAATGAAATAGAATTTGATTCTACTGGTTCTTGGATTGGAGGCATAGATGCCGATATGTACACCTTCTCAAGAGATGCTAATGGAGTATTTGAGGTTGATATTACATTAGTTAGAAAGGACCAAAGTAATGCAGGAACAAACTATGGCCGGATAGGAAACTTCATCGGAGTAATTGATGATGTACTCGGTCTGCAAGAGGCAAGTGTGAAAATTAAAAATGTAGTTGCGATAAGCAATGATGAAACGCTTATTCAATTGAATTTGCCGGTAGATACAATGATCATATCCTCCTCTGATCAAATACTTGAAGATGATAAAATTCATGTGTACCCCGTACCGACTAATAAATTCCTTTATTTAGAGACAGATATCGCGGACGATGTTAGCTCTATGGAGATCATTACTCTAGAAGGTGTTCGTGTAAGGCATTTCGATCATTTTGAATCCAGACTTGATTTAAAAGAATTGCACAATGGCGTTTATCTACTAAGGGTTAGAACTAGTAAGGGTGTTTATCAAGAACGTATCATGATTTTTAACTAAATTTAATTTTGATGTTTTTAAAAAAGGCAGGTATTTTTTACCTGCCTTTTGTCATTATTGTACTGACATTTTGACATTAATTTATTACTTTTGCATTTTATAAGCGTAGTAGATATTGTTGCATTTAAATTGAAAAGAAGTGGCAGAACTATATAATGACAATCCTACATTAGAGGGGTTAAAGAAAATGGATGAAGCTAGGCAAGGAGAAGTTTTCGAGATGCCTGCAAATGATACTGCAAGTAAGTTGTTCTATATCGAGAGCTATGGTTGCCAGATGAATTTTAATGATTCTGAGGTCGTGGCATCTATTTTGGCGGAAGATGGATTTGGTCCTACCCGCAATATGGAAATAGCAGATCTTATTCTGATCAATACCTGTTCTATTCGTGAGAAAGCTGAAGATACTGTTCGTAAGCGCCTAAGAGTTTTTGATAAGCTTAAGGAAGAGCGTAAAGGTTTAGTAGTTGGTGTTTTGGGCTGTATGGCAGAACGCCTAAAAAAGAAGTTTCTGGAGGAAGAACGCCTGGTTGATATTGTAGTTGGTCCAGATGCCTATAGAGATCTTCCAAATCTAGTAGCAGGAGCTAATGAAGGAGATCGCGGTGTGAATGTTTTGCTTTCAAGAGAAGAAACCTATGCAGATATTAGTCCACTTCGATTGGGCTCCAATGGAGTATCTGCCTTCATTTCTATCATGCGTGGATGTGATAATATGTGTTCATTCTGTGTGGTGCCTTTTACAAGAGGAAGAGAACGCAGTCGTAATGCATTCTCTGTAGTTGCAGAAGCACAGGATTTAGTCAATAAAGGATATAAAGAAGTTACCCTTCTTGGACAAAATGTAGACTCCTACAAGTGGGAAAATCCTGAAACTAAAGAGGTTGTAAGTTTTGCGAACCTACTTGAAATGGTTGCTCTGGTTGATCCGGATTTAAGAGTTCGATTCTCCACTTCGCACCCTAAGGACATTACTGATGAGGTCCTTTATACAATGAAGAAGTATGAGAATATCTGTGAATATATTCACCTGCCCGTTCAATCTGGTAATTCAAGGATTCTGGAAAAGATGAACAGGACCTACGACAGGGAATGGTACAAGCAAAAAGTGGATCGTATTTATGAGATCATGCCAGATTGTGCAATCTCATCAGATATCATTACTGGTTTCTGTTCTGAGACCGAAGAAGAACACCAGGAAACGATTAGTATTATCGAATATTCTAATTATTCGATGTCTTACATGTTTTTCTATTCAGAAAGACCTGGAACCCTGGCTGCAAGGAAATATGAGGATGATATTCCATTAGAGGTTAAGAAGCGCAGATTGAATGAAGTGATTCGTGTGCAAAATGCAATTTCACTGAAGCACAATCAAAAGGATATTGGAAAAGTATTTAAGGTGCTGATAGAGGGAGACTCTAAGAAATCTGATCAGGATTTCAAAGGGAGAAATTCTCAGAATAAAATGTTCGTTTTCCCTAAACAGGATGGGCTAAAGGCAGGTGACTATACTTGGGTAAAAGTCGAGTCTGTATCATCTGCAACGATGAAAGGCCAGATAGTTGAACAACCATAATTAAGGATCATAACCGTTATATGCAGAATCTTCAATCCATAAAACAACGCTTTGGGATCATTGGCCGTTCTGAATTATTGGAGCGCTCCCTGGGTATTGCTGCCCGAGTAGCCAACACAGATCTATCGGTGCTGATTACTGGAGAAAGTGGAGTAGGAAAGGAGGTTTTTTCGAAAATTATTCATAACCTCTCCCAACGAAAGCATAATGGTTTTATAGCGATAAACTGTGGCGCAATTCCTGAGGGGACGATCAATTCTGAACTGTTTGGACATGATAAAGGAGCTTTTACAGGTGCTACAGCAGATCGAAAGGGATATTTTGAGACTGTAAATGGTGGTACCATATTCCTGGATGAAATAGGGGAGATGCCACTCGATACACAAGCATATTTGCTGCGTATCCTGGAAAGTGGAGAGTACATCAAGGTTGGTTCATCAAAGGTATTGAAAACAGATGTTCGTATTGTTGCTGCAACAAATGTCAATCTTCTGGATAAAATCAAAGCAGGAAAGTTCAGAGAGGATTTATACTACCGTTTAAATACGATTCACATAGCAGTTCCTGCTCTTAAAGAGCGTAGGGAAGATATCAATCTGTTGTTTAGGAAATTCGCTTCTGATTTTGCAGAAAAGTATCGATCTGATGTTGTTCGTTTAGATGATGATGCAAGCAGGGTCTTTTACAACTACAGTTGGCCAGGAAATATTCGTGAGCTCAGGAATTTGGCTGAGCAGGTTTCCGTGATGGCAGAAAGCAGAAGCGTGGATGCCGAGATGCTAAGAGTTATTGCACCTCAGTTATTTAAGCATAATCTTCCAATGCTGCAAAATGCCAAAAATAAAGATGGTGGTATTGCAGATATGAATGAGCGGGAGATCCTCTATAAGCTGCTCTTTGATATGAAAAACGATCTGGCTTATGTGAAGAATTTAATATCTGATCTTATTCGTGATAATAACTTAAAGGTTGAAGATGTAGAGCAGTTGCGTCAATTTGGTCTGCCTGCTCCAAAGAATAGCGACTTTAGATCTGCTAGAAATACAGTGAACCTTCCACAAACAGATTTCAGTGCATCGTCTCAGGTCAATGATTTCAGTATTCCAGAAGATAATAATGAGGAGCCGACATTTATAATCCATGACACTGCTGAGGATGATTTCCATCCAGCAGAAGAATTTGAGGAAAATCTTTCCATTGAGGATATGGAGCGATCTTTTATCATTAAAGCGCTTAAAAAACACAGAGGTAAGCGAAAGGAAGCAGCTTTGGAATTGGGTATTTCGGAAAGGACGCTGTATCGTAAGATCAAGCAGTATGAAATTCAGTAGTAAAGTAGGAGTGGATGCGTAAATTGAAATTAACGGAACTGAACAGGCTTAGTCTGGAAGAATATAAAGCAAAGGATAAGCAACCTTTAGTCTTGGTTATGGATAATATCCGTTCCGGACTAAATATTGGATCTGCCTTTCGCGTGGCAGATTGTTTTGCTTTAGAAAGAATCATTCTCTGTGGAATTAGTCAAACTCCACCTCATCGGGAGATTATGCGTTCTGCAATAGGTGCAGAGCAATCTGTGGATTGGTCTTATGAAAAGGATACCGTTGAAGCACTGAAGCAACTTAAAAACGAAGGTTATCTAATTGCAGGAGTGGAACAAACTACGGAGTCTATTTTATTGTCCGATTTTGATTGGTCCGGAGAGCAGCCCTTGGCACTTGTTCTGGGTAATGAGGTTAAGGGCGTAAGTGACGAGGCACTGGAAAATCTTGATGTTTGTTTGGAAGTCCCTCAACAGGGAACCAAACATTCTTTAAATGTTTCTGTATGTACCGGTATCGTTGTTTATGATTTGGTTCGACGGATTAAATAAAAAAAGCTATTCAAATTTAGAATAGCTTTTTTTATTACCAATTGAAGATCTTGTCTATCACAATTCTTCCTCGTTCATTCTTTTTAACCGTACAAACCTCATTATTTGCATCATGCTCCATGAAGAGATTCCAGTTTCCTTCTAGGGCCCCTGTTGTGAGTGCTTCTTTCTCTTCTAATGAGTTTAATGGTCTTATATCATAACTCATTACATAAGGCAATCCGATATGGTGAACAGATGGCATAAGATCTGCACAAAACACCAATGGACCACGTTCTGTTTGTGCATGAAGGATCATCATTGCTTCTGTATGTCCATAGGTGAAATGAACATCAAGGTTGTCCATCCATTTTACCGGATCTCTTTGTACATCGATGAACTTCAACCTTCCACTATCTTGAAGTGGCACAAAATTCTCTTTCAGGAAAGATGCTTTTTCACGCATATTAGGCTCCATCGCCCAATTCCACTGCTTTTTATTGGACCAGTAGGTGGCATTTGGGAAGGTATTTTTGAATTTTCCATCCTTATCAATATAGACAGCTCCTCCAACATGGTCGAAATGTAAATGGGTAAGAAATACATCTGTTATTTCTTCAGGATTGATGTTTTGTTCCATTAATGAGCCCATTAGGTCCATGTCACCATGAGGTTCGAAGTGAGAACGAAACTTGTCATCCTGCTTATTGCCTATACCCGTATCTACAAGGATCTTACGGTCTCCCTGTTCTATAAGTATAGAACGAGTTGCCCAGGTCACCATATTGTTTTCATCAGACTCTATGATCTTACCCCACATTTTCTTAGGAACTACGCCGAACATAGCACCACCATCCAGTTTAAACAAACCAGCATGTACTACACTAATTTTCATTAGAAACCAATTTTAGAGTTTGTTGATTTGGTGTTTTTCTTAAGCTCAGCCATACGAATAGCAGTGATTGCTGCTTCCACGCCTTTGTTACCATATTTACCTCCAGCACGATCAACAGCCTGCTGATGATCATTTGGGGTAAGAAGTCCAAAGGTGCAAGGAATACCCGTACTCAGACCAAGATTGGTTAAGCCATGGGCAACAGCATGGTTGATATATTCATTGTGACTAGTTTCACCTTTGATCACACAACCCAAACAAATAACTGCATCAAGTTTGTGATTGGAAATCAAGAAACGAGCACCTTGTGGTAATTCAAAAGCACCAGGAACTTGGATAATATGGATATTCTCCTCTTTAGCACCATGCTTCAATAAAGTATCTAATGCTCCCTGGTAAAGAGTAAGTGTGATATCTTCATTCCAATCAGCAACCACAAAGCCAAAAGCATAGGATTCCAAAGAAGGAATTTGCTCTTCTTTATAAACAGATAAATTCTTTAAGCTTGAAGCCATAATATATAATTTAAAAAACCCATCAGGCGTAAGGGCTTGATGGGTTTTGTGTTATAAATAGTCTGGTGGATTATTACAATCTAGCCAGGTATTTTTCTGCATTAGCAAGTTGAGCTGAATTTGGATAATCAGAAACAACTTCCTGGTAAGCTGCTTTAGCAGCGTCTGTATTCCCTTGCTTTTCGTTTAGTAAACCAAGACGAACAAGGTAAATTGGCGTTAAAGATTCAATTGAACCAGCTTTTGAAGCCTTCTTGTATTCTGCAAGCGCCTTATCAAACTGACCTAATTCAGAGTAACAATCGCCTAGTGTACCATGCTTCATGATTGAAAGTAACTCTCCATCATTTTTTACTTTTGCAAGTATCTCTGAAGCTGTTTGGTAATCTCCTTGCTTCATGTAAGAAACACCTCTGTAGTAGTTTGCTACATTCTTAGAATCCGTACCATATTCCTTAACAAATTGGTTAAGACCAAGCTCACCAACAAAAGGCTCGCTTAATGCAAGGTTAAATGAATCTTTTGCGAATTGCTCTTCTGCTTTGTACATAGCAGCAAGTGCTTTGTCCTGTTTTCCAGGAAGGATCATCCCTTTGTAAACAACGAAAATACCAAAAAGGGCAACAAGACCCACGATTGCACCAAATACAGCAACCTGATTTTTCTCAATGAATGACTGGGCTTTATCTCTTGTTTCTACTAAGTCAATTAGTACTTCGTTTTCTTCTTGTTTTTTCTTTCTTTTTGCCATAATCTAAATCTTACACGAATGGTTGAACCTCGCAAAAATAATTAAATCTATAAATTAAACAAGTATAGTTTAATTTTAAATTAGTCTTTGATAAATGGATAATCCGGTTGAACGTAGTTATCAGTATATAGTTCTGATGGATCTGGGTATTCTCCAGCTTCAGCAAAAGCAACTGCCTCGTCAATTTCGGTTTTAATCATGTCTTTAACAGCCTTGATATCCTCAGCTGTAGCCATACCTTCTTCAAGAAGTTTAGCTTCCAGTACTTTGATAGGATCTTTTTCCTTGTACTCAGCTACTTCCTCTTTTGATCTGTATTTTCCTGGATCAGAAACAGAGTGTCCTTTGAACCTGTATGTTCTGATTTCAAGGTAGTAAGGTCCTTTTCCAGCGCGAATATGCTCAGCAGCAGTTTTTACTGCGTTGTATACTGCTTCTGGGTCCATACCATCTACTGAAGCGGAAGGCATATCGTAAGACAGGCCTAATTTAACCATTTCAGTTACATTTGATGTACGTGAAGTTGACGTTCCCATTGCATAGTGATTGTTTTCACAAACGAATAATGCAGGAATGTCCCATGCCATTGCCATGTTGAATGCTTCATGTAGTGCTCCCTGACGAGCTGCACCATCTCCAAACATAGTTACACACAGGTTGTCTGTACCTTTATATTTTTCAGCAAATGCAATACCAGCACCGATTGGAATTTGTGCACCTACGATACCATTACCACCAAAGTAGTTATGTGCAGCAGAGAAAAAGTGCATTGAGCCACCTTTACCTTTGTTGATACCATTTGACTTACCCATAAGTTCAGCCATTGCTTTATTGGTAGGAACACCACGTCCAATTGCTGTACCATGTTGTCTGTATGCTGTTACGATATTGTCCTCTCTTCTAAGAGCCGACTCCATACCTGCTGTAATAGCTTCCTGACCTATATATACATGGCAAAAACCACGGATTTTTTGCTGACCGTAGAGCATCAAGGCTCTTTCTTCAAATTTTCTGATACGTAGCATGGTTTCATACCACTGCATATACATATCTTTCCCAATGACTTCCTTTTTTGCTCTTGTAGAACTTTTTTTAGTGGTAGTCTTTACTTTCTTAGTTGCTTGCTCCATAACTATGAATAGTATTTTGATTTGCTTAGTGCAAATTTACAAAATTAACCCGCCAAAGATACATTAAAAATGCTTCTTTTACCTAAATTGTCTAAATCGTATTGAGAATTTTTTTTTTCATCAAAAAACACTCACTTGTATATAGTAGAAATTCAGTTGATTAACTATAAGAATTATAACCAAAAGGCCTTTAAGTGCTCGTCTGGAATTAATTGTTTTGTTGGTCTGAATGGGGTAGGAAAGACAAATGTACTGGATGCCATCTACTATATGTGCATGACAAAAAGTAGATTTTCCTCAACGGATAGAAATGTTATGAAACGAGGGGCAGATTTCTGCCGGCTTGTTATGAAAGTAGCTGGAAGAGGGGGAGAGTTGTTTAATGAGGAGCTCATTCTTAAACTGATACCAGGACAACGAAAGGAATTTGAATTGAATAAGGAGGTTTATCAAAAACTTTCTGATCATGTTGGACAATTTCCAGTGGTGCTTATTGCACCGGATGATACAGATTTGGTTCGAGAGGGTAGTGAAGCTCGTCGAAAGTTCATCGATAACACTCTGAGTCAAATTGATGCGCTTTACCTTAAAAATTTACTTCTTTATAATCGGGTTTTGAAACAGCGGTCTGCCTTGTTAAAAATGGATGGAAAGCATATGGGGCCGGAGGATGGTTTGCTGAAAGCATATGATGCACAGCTTGAGGGGCCTGCAATGTATATCCACGAAAGGAGAAAGGCTTTTACTGCTGAATTGATTCCTTTATTTCAAAAATATTATGACGAAATATCCGGTGAACGGGAGGTGGTAGATATAAGATATCGTTCAAAGCTCAATGAGCTAAGTTGGCAGGAATATATTGACCAATATAAACTTCAGGATATACACTCTCAGCGGTGCAATGCTGGTATTCATAAAGATGACTTAATCTTTGTTATGGATGATGAAAAGGTTAAGCAGTTCTCTTCGCAGGGACAGCGAAAATCCTTTGTGTTGGCTTTAAAGTTAAGTCAATATGAGCAACTTCGGTTAGCTAAATCAGTGAAGCCTTTCTTATTGTTGGATGATATCTTTGATAAATTAGATGGAAGCAGGGTTCAAAATCTGATGGATTTACTGGGCAAGCAAGACTTCGGGCAAATCTTCATAACTGAC
>OMKD01000146.1 GCA_900299495.1 Sphingobacteriales bacterium | reverse complement strand
CCCAGTTGTAAGAGGTATTAGAGGATAAATTAAAATCTAACTGATCACTGAAGTTTGAACTCAAACCTAATCCAAAACCAGCGTTTGTGTTATTGGAATAATTGTATTCTTCATTAACCAACCCAGGTCGTCTTATATAGGCTCCATTAAGGCTCAAATTAAGATTAGATCTGAGTTTGCTTAAAGGTAGTCCATAGGTAATGTATCCATTAGAACTCAAGTATCCGTCGAGGTTAACACTTTGAGATAATTGTGCAGATCTTGGGACATCCAATTGGCTAAGAATAGGCGCTTCACTTCCAGGTAGATACAATGCAGTACCTATATAATTGTTTGTATAGGTTAAGCCAACATTTGCATAAAAAAGATTCGCCTTTTCAGCATCGGTCTTTTGATATCTGAAAAATACCCTATGACTGATCGATTGATTAAGCGCTGGGTTACCAATACTTAATTGAATCGGATTACTATTATTTAGTACGTAGTTTAATTCATTACCAGAAGGAAGATTGGCAGAGCTTCTGTAAAAGATCCTTAAGTTTTCTGTTTTTGAGATATTTATTCTGGCAAATACAAAAGGAAGCAAAGCCTGAAAAGACTTATTTAAAGTAGAACTCTGTGGATAAATTTCTTCTCCGCTAAGCTGTGCAGTTTGTGCTCTTAGCCTAGCCAAAACAAATACATCTCTACCTTTTCTAAAGTTATATCCAGCGTTAAGATATTGTGTGTGGGTGAAATAATTGTTTTCACCACTTAAAAGATTATCGACCTTAGAGTAGGTATTGCTTATAGAATCCAAACCATAGGTGTAATTACTGATGCGTTCTTCTTCAATATCATAATTAGCACTTATACTAAACATACCGAATTCTTTATGTGGTATCGTATAGGTAGCATTATTACGTATTTGCCAGCCTAAGGAAGTAAATGCTGTTTCCTGGTCGATTATATCGTTACTTTCTACAGGTACATATAAGATATTGTCAGACCGTTGTCTGCTATCACTATCATTATTATTAATGGTCGTATTGATGTTTAATGAGAAGGTGTTTTTCTTGTCTTTGAATTTTTTTCTCCAAAGAAGGTTGTTTCGAAAGTTGTAGCCCAGTAATTCGGACTGATAATCATTATTCGATGTGTTTAGTGCATCCGAAAGAAATTCTGTATTGGAATTCGTAAGGCTATTCTCAGCACTCGTTTGAAGGCTTAGACTTGGTCTTATATTGATGGAGTTCAAGGAGTCGATTTCCCAATTAAAATCCATGTTCAAGCGGTGATTGCTATTGTCTCTGGTCGAGAGGTAATCTTCCGTATACACTTGATTCTCCTGACGGCCTACAAAATATCTTTGGGTGTTTTCAACCAGTTGGTTTTCACTTAGATTTCCAAAATACGATGCGGAGAATTTTACCTTTTCACCAAGTTGATCATTATAGTTGAATCCTAAAGCATGTGTTTGAGAAATTCCGTTTGATTGTGGAACACTGAAATTGGAGTTGTCTCCTCTCCAGGAGCCACCGCCTCTGCGACCTTTACTTGAACCACTGATGCCCAAAAGATCTTCAGATGAGAAGTTTTGGATATTGATATTATTGCTTTGGCCAATTACTGAGATCCGCTGATCGCCGTTAAATAAGGATGCATTACCGCCACCTTTATACTTTCCATCATCTCCAATGCCACCATAAATTCGTCCGAATTGTCCGGCCTTACGATCGCTTTTGGTGATAATATTGATTGTTTTAGAGGTTTCACCATCGTCAAAACCCGTGAACTGGGCTTGCTGGCTTTTTTGATCATAGATCTGAATTTTATCAACCATTTCAGCGGGAATATTTTGAACCGCTGCTTTTGGGTCATTGCCAAAGAATGGCTTGCCATCAACCAGTACCCGTTCTACTTTTTCACCCTGCGCTTGGAGTTCTCCATTATTATTGGATATACCGGGCATTTTTTCTAAAAGATCCCCTGTGCTGGCATCTTTAAGCGTTTTGAATGATGAAGCATTATATTGAGTAGTGTCATCTATAATTTGTGCTAATGGTGCTTTTTCTTTGACTTCAAATTCGTTGAGTTCAAGATTGGTCTTTTGTAACTGAATAACTCCAAATTCATAGTTCTTAGAGTTTAGATTACATTCCAAAACTTGAGTTTCGTAGCTCAAAAAGGAAATGCGAATTTGATAGCCTCCCTGTTCAATGTTGTCAAAGGTAAAAGTTCCAGTCTGTGTAGTTACTTTCGATTGAATAACTTCTTCCCAGGGATACTCCAATTGCACAACTGCACCTGGAAGTATTTGTCCCTGTTCATCCTGTATAGAACCATTAATGGTGAATGTCTGGGCAAGTAGAAAACCTGGTAGGCTTATAAGTAGTAGACAGAAAAGTTGTCTCATGTTTTGATTTTGAATGATTAGTGGATGTTTAGGTTTTGTTTAATTTCCTCTCTTAGGGCCTCTGCCTTGTGTGGATCTTTTTCTTTCTCTAATGGCTTTCCATTGGTTCAATTGATCCTTAGTGAGGTATTTTTTCAATGCTTCTTGCTCTTCACGTCTGACTTGCATGAATGCAGGTCTTACGTCTTCGTCAATGGCTGAAAGGCTATCTCTCAGATAAAGCATTTTTTCCTGACTCTCTGTAAACAATTCAATAAGCTTGTTAGTTTGTGCCTCTGAAAGCAACAAACTATCTCTCATTTGGTAGGCTCTTTGTTCTGGATTCAAGCGTGCTCCTCGTTGGCCAAATAGGAGGTTTGTACTTAGTAATAGTATGAATAACAAGTTGATTTTGAATGACATTCTGATTGTGATTTTTTTTTGAATTGATCAATTAACTCTATATAGACCAATAGATTATAGATAGGTTTAATTTTATAGTGTCTAATATTAAGTTTTTATCCTTTTTTACCTAAATCGTTATAGTGTTAAGAAATTATTAAATAAATTAGGCATGTTTCTTAATTCAATTTAATCAAAAATTATGAGGACAAAGCTTTTACTAGTTTTTACAACTTTACTTTGTTTGTTTGCTTTTAATGCAAATGCACAGGTAACCACAGCTACGATCAACGGTACAATAGTTGATGCTAGCGGAGAGACCTTAATAGGTGCAACAGTGGTTGCAACTCATACTCCTTCGGGTGTTTCTTATGGAACCACTACAAGGACAGATGGTAGATATACATTACCAAATATGAAAATTGGAGGACCTTACACAGTGAAGGTCAGTTACATTGGATATAAGGATATGACTGAAGAGGGCATCAACCTAAGTATTGCTCAAAAGTTGAAATTGAACTTTACCATGAAGTCTGGAGATGTTGAATTGGTTGAATTTGTTGTTTCTGGTCAAAAAGACGCAGTTTTTGACAGTGAACGAACAGGTGCAGCGACTTCTATTGGTTCCAGAGAACTTACTAGTTTGCCAACTATATCAAGGTCTGCCTCAGACTTTACAAGATTGACTCCATCAGCAGATGGAAATTCATTTGGTGGTCGTAATGATCAGTTTAATAACTTCTCCTTGGATGGGTCTATTTTCAACAATCCATTCGGATTGGATGCCGCTACTCCAGGTGGACAAACTGACGCGCAGCCAGTTTCTTTGGATGCTATTGAGCAAATTCAGGTATCTCTTGCGCCTTACGATGTGACACAAGCTGGGTTTACAGGTGCTGCAGTGAATGCAGTTACTAAGTCAGGATCTAACAAGTTCTCAGGAACTGTGTATGGATTTGGTCGTAATGAAGCCTTGACGGGATCAAAAGTAAGCGGTAATGATATTTTTGTTGCGGATCTTTCTCAGTTACAATTTGGTACTTCCCTTGGAGGTGCGATTGTAAAGGATAAAGTTTTCTTCTTTGTGAATTACGAGCAAGATAATAGAACGGATTTGGGTTCTAATTTCTTGGCAAATAGAGGAGAAAGTGGTTCTAATATCTCAAGAGTAACTGCTGCAGATATGGAGGCAGTTTCGAATGCACTTAGAAGTGTAGGGTACGAAACTGGTGCTTATGAGAATTATTTGCATAACACAAATAGTCAGAAAGCACTGGCGAAGTTAGATTTTAACTTGAGTGATAATAATTCACTTACTTTGACTTATAACTGGTTGGATGCGAGTAAGGATAAGCCAGCGCACCCTTCTGCATTGGGTAGAAGAGGTCCTGATGCTACCACGCTACAGTTCGAAAATTCTGGATATACGATTAATAATATTATCCACTCTGCAATCGCTGAATGGCGTATGCTAATGGGAAATAATATGGCCAATAACCTTAAGGTTGGTTATACCGCATTCCGCGATAGTCGTAATCCAAGATCGGCACCATTTCCGGTAATTAATATCAATCAGGATGGAATTCGTTACATCGTAGCAGGTCATGAGCCGTTCTCTATCAATAATGTATTGGATCAGGATGTATTACAGATTTCCAATAATTTCAATATATATTCTGGAGATCATACGATTACTATAGGCGCTTCATTGGAGAAGTTTGACTTTAATAACTCCTTCAACCTAGGTGTATATGATGGCGGAATCGTAGGAGGTACTTTTGGACCTGGATTTGAATCTGTAGATGCATTTCTTGATAGTTTAGATACTGGGGCACTTCAGGGATTTTTTGATGGAGCTCAGGCTACTTACGATGGCAATAATGAAAATGGAACATGGGCACTTGCAGAGACTAATGTAGGTCAGGGAGCTGTTTATCTTCAGGATGAATGGGCGATGTCTGATGATTTCACCTTGACCTTAGGTTTGAGAGTAGATATGCCATTGTATTTTGATACTCCTGAAAAGGCACAGGAAAATATCGATCGTGCAGGATTTGATTATAATCCAGATATCGAGTATTTCGATGAAAATGGGGAATCTATTACTTTCGATCATACAGTCCTTCCAAACCAAACGCCATTGTTCTCCCCAAGAATTGGATTCAATTATGATGCAGGAGGTGATGGTACCATGCAGATCAGAGGTGGTTCAGGTATGTTTTCTGGTCGTCTTCCGTTTGTATGGATTGGAAACCAGATTGCGAATCCGAACTGGTGGTTCTATTGTGTAACAAATCCTGATTTCAAATTCCCTCAGGTTTGGAGATCAAACTTAGGAATTGATAAGAAGTTAGATAATGGCATGATTGTATCAACAGATTTCATTTATACGAAAGACATCAATGGTATGATGGTTCGTAATTATGGATTGAAATCACCTACAGCTACATTGGGCGGTGTGGATAACAGACCTGTTTATGGAGCTGGTGACAGAAACGCTGGTCCATTCGGCACGTTCTCTAACAATGCTTATGTGTTTACTAACACTGATGTAGGTTCTTCATTCAACTGGACGGTATCAGCTAAAAAAGATTTTGCAAACGGAATGTCTGCAAGCCTGGCTTATAACTTCCTGGATGCAAAAGATGCTTCATCAATAGAAGCAGAGATATCTTCTGATGCTTATGAAAGAAATCCAGCATATGGGAATGTAAATGATGCAGTTCTAAGTCCATCACTTTATGGTAATCGCCACAGAGTAATCGGTACTTTAATGCATCGTATCGAGTATGGTAAGATGGCAACGTCAATAGCATTATTCATGGAATATGCTCAGGGAGGTCGCTTTAGCTACACGTACTCAGGTGATATTAATAATGATGGATCAGGTCTTAACGATTTGATTTATATTCCAACAGAATCTGAATTGGCTTCCATGAATTTCTCTTCAGAAGAGGGTAGAGCTGGTTATGAAGCATTTATACAGCAAGATGAGTACTTGAGTGCTAACAGAGGTTCTGTAATGGAAAAATACGGTATGCTAAGTCCTTGGTATAGCAGATGGGATTTGAGAATTCTTCAGGATTTGATGGTTTCAGATGATAATATGCTTCAACTGAGTATAGATGTATTGAATATTGGCAATATGATTAGTTCCGATTGGGGTGTTCGTCAGCTTCCAACCAATACACAGCCTGTAGGTGTAAGTGTTGAAGATGGTACACCAACCTATAGTTTTGATCCTGCATTGACTAGCACATTTACTGATGATTTCAGTTTAATGTCCAGATGGCAAATGCAAGTAGGTTTGAGATATAGATTCTAATCGAATAAAAATATAACTTAACCATTCATGAAGGGCTCCTCGTCTATTGAGGGGCCCTTTGTTTGCTTAGGTAATAAAATCAAGGTAGTTTTGTTCTATGAATAATATTGTGGCCCTGCTCAGATTCAGATTAATACAGAGTAATCGACTATTAAAGGATGCTGGTTATCTTATGGTAGTCATTGTTGCATTTCTTACGCTCTCTGTAATCTCACAGGGTTTTGTATTCATACTAGAATGTCCTCCTGAAGTTTATGGAATTGCTGCTTTTGTTCTATTGATACTGTTGCACAATCAACGAAAGGATACTGTTTTCCTGGAGTCTTTATTTCAACATAAATACGAAATTATTCTTCTCTATTGCTTAGAGTATCTTCTTGTTCAGCTTCCATTTGTGATACTATTTATAAGTACGGGTTCATGGATGAAGCTGGCTGTTGCTGTATTAAGTTCAGGCTTGGTTTCCTTAAGTGCGAAAGCCAGTACGGCTTTGTTCTCATCGAGTAATAGAAAGTCTGGTATTCGATTTATTCCATTGAGTCTATTTGAATTAAAGTTCTTTTTAGAACGAAATGTGCTGTTGATATTTATACTTGTTGCACTGCTTGGGTTAACTGTCTATCATTTTGGATTCTTCTTTGTGCTGATTCTATTGTTTTCTATCACTATAATGGGGGTTTTTGTACCTGTAGAGGATCGCTCCATGGTAAACTGGTCCAAATACTTCGTTGCTAATAAGCTGCTGAAGTATACATTAGCGGTTCAGGTTCTATTACTACCAGCTTTTTGCTTAGCTCTTTTTAATAGACCGGATTTATGGATGTGGTATGCTTGGGCTTACGGTATGGCTTTACTAAATCTGTGGATGTTTATTACTTATAAATACAGTCGTTATGCGCCTGATCGGATAGAGATTGGTAGCTCCAATGCACTAGCCATATTTGTATTATTTAATTTTCTGCCGGGTACTTTTATTGTATCCCTGATCTATACGATCATCAATTATGTAAAGGCAGAACGAAATTTGATTGCTTACTATGCTAGAACTTAAGGATTGTACTTTTGAATATCCTTCGAAAAAGATTTTCGAAGGACTTTCTATTAGTTTTAAGGAAAATGCTATCAATGGGGTGCTTGGAAGAAATGGCATCGGTAAAACAACCTTGTTTAAGATCCTAACCAATGTCCTTAAGGTGGGTAAGGGGCAAATCGAATTGAATGGGGTTCCATTGAATCCATCAGATGTATCGATATTACAGACCGCTCCATTTTTTTATCCCTATATGAAAGGAAAGGAGTATCTGAAACTTGTTTTGGGTACTTTGAGTGAGCGAGCAGCAGATTTGGCAGCTGTATTCAACCTTCCCCTTGATGAACTTATTGATAATTATTCTACCGGTATGCGTAAGAAGATAGCATTTATTGCAGTGCTTTGTCAGGATAGACCGGTTCTGATACTTGATGAACCGTTTAATGGTGTAGATCTGGAAGGAAATGAGTTGATGAAAGCCATTCTCAAAAGAGAAAAGGAAGGAAGAGTGATCATTTGTTCTTCTCATATCTTGGAATCTCTGACGGATAGTTCGGATACTATACATTTTATTCAGGAGGGGTATCAATATGAGCTATACGAGAAAAATAGTTATGAATCATTAAACCTTGCCATAGGGAAGATAATTGATTCAAAGATTGAGTCCCTAGGTGCCAAATCGTAAGATGTGGGACCAAAACACTACTTTGGGGTGGTCTATATGTCCCTTTAAAAATGCTTGCCGAAAAAGTACTTGTCCCTTCTTGTGATGAGTTTAAGATATTGATTAATAGTTTTTTATGTATCCTTGTCCCCTCCTGTTAATGTGTTTTGGTTCTTTGTTTAGGGGTATATTCGGGGTTTTTTGGTCTCTTTTGACACTTTTTAAAGATTAAAATTTGTCATATATTTGAATTGAATAGGATAAATATTTGTAGTAGGCTATTATTACAAACTTGGTCAGGAGGAATACCTGTCAAGAATTACGATTCGGCAAAAGAGATTTTCTTCTTGCCGTTTTTTTATATACCTATATTTGGTTATTGGATAGAAGGTATCAAGTTGTTAAATTAGCACATGCTAAAAAAAGCATGCCCACCTCATTAAATATTTCCCTTTACATTAGTTCATTTAGTTGTACAAATAGCGGTTTTTAACTACACAAATAAACATAATCAGTAATAGACTTTCATAATAATCCTCATGAACTAATCTAAGGAATATGTTTAGCTTCTGGTTTTGTTCCGATGATCTGCTTTTCGGATATGCCAGCAAGAAATAAACAGATTTGTAAATAGTGTTTTGTTTTAGTGCCTTCCGGTGAAGGCACTTTTTTTTTGTCCTAACATCGTTTTATTGGTCTTATCCAACAATCTGTTAGGAACTTATCTTAATGGCGCTTGGTTATCTAGTTCCAAACCAATCTCTTAATATACTATGTTAATAACCCAGAACCGAGACACGAGCCTTCCTCTTATGGAAGCAATCAGGCCTGTATCGAATACCAACTTAAATTGGGAGCAGGTCAACAGAGAAAATGACATCCTTAGTATTGATTATTACATCGCTAGTGGAAGGTTATCCGATCAAATACATACACTCAGGGAGACTACAGGAGGCATCTTTGTATTGCCTAGTCAAGACACAGAACATACAGTACTTAAAAAGAAAATAGAAGCCGCTATTTTGGTGTTCTTTGCTGAATTGCATGATAGTGGTAAGCAGTTTTCAACGGAGAATAAACTTGCCTTCACCATAGGTAAGTTCTTTGCTGGAAGCTACCAGGATATACATGAAAATGTATATTCAAAAT
>OMKD01000145.1 GCA_900299495.1 Sphingobacteriales bacterium | reverse complement strand
ACTGCGGCTAATCAACAGCTGTATATTCAAGTTAAGGATACCGGAATTGGTATAGCGAAAGCTGATCAGGAAAAGATTTTTGAACGCTTTTATCAAGTGGATCAGGGAAATACACGAGTGGGAGAAGGTACAGGAATCGGTTTGGCACATAGTAGAGAGCTTGTCTCTCTTATGGGAGGGAGTATTACTTTAGAGAGTGAACCCGGTATGGGGTCAGTTTTTGGACTTACTTTACCTATAGTTCGTAATCAGATGAAAAGAGCTTTTGTTTTCGATGATGAAATTGATCACGCAGAATTTAATGATCCGGATCATTTTATTCACTTGAATACTTCAATCGAAAAGCCAAAAATTCTAATTGTAGAAGATAACCCAGATATAAGCAGATATCTAAAAGCTGCTCTGAATCTGGATTACTTGTTATTATTTGCAAAAGATGGAAAGGAAGGAATAGAAATAGCGCTTGATGAGATTCCTGATGTGATTATTTCTGATGTCATGATGCCCGAAAAGGATGGTTTTGAACTTTGTGATTTTTTAAAAAATGATGAGCGAACGAGTCATATTCCTTTGATATTACTGACCGCTAAATCTGATTATGAATCCAAGATCATAGGATTAAAGCGAGGTGCAGATGTATATATGGCTAAACCTTTTGAGGAAGACGAACTTAAAGTACAACTGAAAAGATTGCTTGAACGTCAACATAAACTTAGGATGTATTTTTCAGGAAAGTATCCGGAAATGCAGTCGGTTGGTTTCGTAGAAGAAGAGGAGTCTTTGGTGTTTGAGGATTCATTTATTACTAAGGTAAGAACAATGGTAGAAGCCAATTATGAAAATGAACATTTTTCTCTTCATGAGCTATGCGAGGAAATGAATATGAGTAGATCACAGCTCTACAGAAAAATGAAGGCAATTATTGAAGTCTCCCCGTCTCATTATATTCGAAATTATAGATTGGAAAAAGGGAAGGAGCTATTGGAAGCTTCGGATTTAAATATTTCCCAGATTGGATTTGCAGTTGGGTTTAAGGATGCTGCTCATTTTTCAAAGCTGTTTTTGGATCGCTTCGGCGTCAGTCCGAGTAATCAGCGAAAGGACTTCAAACAAGCTAAATAGAGCTACTCATTTTCTTGTTTTCTGTATTTTATTACTATTGATTTAATAGAAATACAACGATTTTTAAAGAACTTGCAACCATTTTACAAGTATGCTGTGCATGCGCACCCTACCTTAGTATTAATAAAAAATAACACCAAAGAACCAATTAACCCCAAAGCCAATGTTTTTTACAATGAAAAAGACAAATAAACACAACATGCCAGGGCATTTGCTCTGGCATACTTATTTTACCTGTAATTATCGTTATATTACTATATGATGAAAGCGATATTTTTATTTCTGTGCACCTTTTTGATTATTGGGCAATACTTAAGATCTGACAAGGATATATCTACTACCTGGATGAAGGCTGAAAAATCAATAGATAGCTTTTCATCTTGCAGCTTCAATGGCATTGAACTTAAAGGGAAGGTAAAGATCGTTGATAATTTTGCAGATATTAAGATCCAATACGTCGATCATTTTCCTGATATCAAAGTCAAGTTTGTTGACAACTTTCCGGACGACTGTGGAGAGTGGAAAATCGTAGATAATTTCCCTGATTTTACTGTGCAAATTGTAGATCACTTTCCCGATTTAAAGGTCAAGAAAGTGGATCATTTCCCTGGAATGGATTGACTATCTAGCTAAATATGTTTCCAAACTAACTTTATGTATAAGCAGACTGATATTAAAATTTTTATTAATTGTAATTTTTATTATAATTAAGGGTAATAAAATTAAACAGTCTATGAAAAGGTTAGTTATCCTATCGCTTGCCTTACTGATATTCGCATGCCAAAACGAATATGAAGAAATCCCTTTTATCAAAATTGAACAGTTTGGGAGTTATAACTCTTATGTTTACAAAGGGGATCAAAACTCCAAAGTGGAATTAAATGAATATTCAAATCTGAAGGATTTTTATGCGCTTGGTATATTGGAAAATCAGCAAGGTGTTATCACAATTATTAATTCAGAGCCGTATGTTTCAAACATAGGTGGAGATCTGAAAAACCGAGATCAAGTCTTCGATCAAAATGCTTGCTTCTTTGTTTCTTCCGTAATGGAATTATGGACATCTGTAAACGTTACAGATGTATTTAACAGTAAAGAGAATTTTGATGCATTCCTAATTGAAAAGGCTATTGAGCAGGAGATAGATCCTGAGCAACCTTTCCCATTCCTTTTAGAAGGAAAAGTCTCTGAACTCAACTGGAAGGTGCTTGGTGTAAATCCAAACACTGAAAATGTGGATGCTGAACGTTTTTTAGAAGGAACATTGGGAAATGAAAGGGTTCAAATCATCGGGTTCTTTGATAAGAATAATAAGAACCAAATTGCTGAGGGTGATAATCAGGTCAACATGAACTTTATTGCAAAAAATGGGGCAATATCAGGTCATGTAGTGGATTTTATCACTAGCAAAAAAATGGTTTTAAAACTTCCGAAAAGGAATTTTTAATTCATTGTTTGTATAGATATTATTGACCAAAGGAGAAATAAACACTTGTCCAATCCGTTCTGGATGTAACTTTTTGACAAATTATTGTTTTAAGACTATAACTGCATTCCCTATTCAATTGTTAAAAGTTTATTCAAGACAGATTTATGATCATTAGAGTTTTTCTCCTTTGTTTCTTTACTTCCGTTTCGTTCTTGCAAATTCAGGGGCAGGCAGATATCTTATTTTCCAATGCAGAGAAAAAGGAGGTTTCCGTTTTTAATCCGGAGGAAAAACTCGATAAAGAAAAAATGGAGCACACCGTTTTGCTTCCAATGCCATATGCCTCACCCAACCTAATCGATGAACGGATTCGAAATGAATTTAAATCTAGCAAGATCAAATCCATAAATCTTTATTATACAGATTATCCTAAAGGTAGAAATCTGGATAAGCTAAATACCAAGCGAATAAACAATTTGATTAGTACTTATGAAGAGGTGTTGGATAGCAGTATCGTTTGGACTGTCAATAGGCAGATGGCCTGTCAGAATATGCAGGAAGCTAATGAAATGTTTCACGGATTTGAGATCATTCTAGATATAATGAAGTCAAAGGATCTGGCTTATTATCATTTGCAAAAGGGAGAGCAGGAATCCATAGTAGAGGAGGTGTTTGAGCGAAACGAATGGGATAGTATGCTAGTGGTCGCAGACTTCACTGGTAGTATGTCTGCATATATTTCTCAACTTTTACTTTGGGTAAAATTGAATAATAAGGAGGGTAAGGTGTCTCAGTTTATTTTCTTTAATGATGGTAATGGAAGAAGTGATAAATATAAGTTGCTTGGAAAAACAGGCGGTATATATCCTGTGCGCTCGCCCATTTACGGAGAAATTGAATACACGGCAAAGAAATGTCGAAAGGCTGGTAGCGGTGGTGATATTCCAGAGAACGATATAGAAGCCCTTTTGGCAGGGATTAAATTATGTACTGATTGCAAAGAGCTTGTTCTTATTGCTGATAATTTTTCCGATGTACGAGATATAGCCTTGAGTTTAAAAATAGAAGAGCCTCTTCGAATAATACTCTGTGGAGTAAAAGATGGCTTTATCAATCCAGTGTACTTAAACCTTGCCAGAAGAACAAAAGGATCAGTGCACCTGATAGAGAAAGACCTCAAGGATCTGGCCTCCTTGAACGAAGGTGAGATCCTTGAAGTTGACTCAGCAAAATTTATTGTAGTCAAAGGTGAGTTTGTCCTTTTAGAGGATGAATAAATGGGTTTACCTACCAACAATCTCTTTAATCTCTGCAACCACTTCCGGATTGAGTAACGTAGAAATGTCTCCTAACTGATCACCCTCACCGCAGGCAATCTTTCTTAATATCCTGCGCATAATCTTTCCAGAGCGGGTTTTAGGTAAACCAGGACTGATCACAATATGGTCAAGCTTTGCAATAGGACCTATTTTTTCTGAAATTAAACCGTTAATAGCTTTTGCAATGACGGCATCATCAGGTCGGACTTCAGTATCCTTTAGGCAGACATAACCGAAGAGTGCATTACCCTTGATATCGTGTGGTACACCCACTATTGCAGATTCAGCTATTAAATCGTGCTCATTGATTGCATCCTCAATGGGAGCGGTTCCTAAATTGTGTCCCGAGACAATAATGACATCATCCACTCTTCCTGTTATTCTGTAGTAATCAACAGCATCGCGTATAGCTCCATCACCGGTGAAGTACTTATTTTCAAAAGCAGAAAAGTAGGTGTCTTTATATCGTTGATGATTGCCCCAAATAGTTCTTGCCATAGAAGGCCATGGGAATTTGATACACAGTTTTCCACTGACTTGTTTCCCTTGAATTTCCTGTCCTTCATCATCCATCAGGGCCGGTTGAATACCAATGAATGGAAGGGTTGCAAAAGTAGGTTTAGTCGGTGTAGCATATGGAATTGGAGATATCATTATACCACCTGTTTCTGTTTGCCACCAGGTATCAACAATAGGTGCCTGTCCTTTTCCTACTGTCTTATCATACCAGTGCCAGGCTTCTTCATTGATTGGTTCACCAACGGTGCCCAGGACTTTTAAACTAGACAGATCATGTTTTTCAACATGTTCATTGCCCTGTCTTGCAAGCGCACGGATAGCTGTTGGAGCTGTATAGAATTGATTGACTTTATGCTTTTCTACAATCTCCCAGAATCTTCCAAAATCAGGATATGAAGGAACCCCCTCAAACATGATCGTGGTTGCTCCATTCGCAAGCGGTCCGTAAAGGATATACGAATGCCCGGTAATCCAACCAATATCTGCAGTACACCAATACACATCGCCTTCCTCATATTGGAATATGTTTTTGAAGGTGTAGGCCGTATAGACCATATATCCACCACTCGAGTGCACCATTCCTTTGGGTTTGCCTGTAGAGCCAGATGTATACAATATAAATAAAGGGTCTTCAGCATCCATTACCGTTGCCGGACAGTTATCAGAAGCTTTTGACATCAAGGACTCTAATAGGTGATCTCTTCCTGTTTCTAAATGGATCTTTGATTTAATTCGGGTAGCAACAAGTACACTATTGACCTGTGGGCATTGTTCAAGCGCTTCATCTACAATGCCCTTAAGGTCGATTGTTTTTGATCCTCTAAAAGAACCATCTGCTGTTACCACAATTCGAGCATCACAGTCATTGATTCTTGTTGCTAAAGCTGTAGATGAAAATCCTGCAAATACAACAGAATGAATGGCCCCTATGCGTGCACAGGCTAATACAGTATATGCCAATTCGGGAATCATAGGCAGATAGATGCAAACTCGATCCCCTTTCTTTACCCCCTGGTCTTTTAGGACATTAGCCATTTTATTCACAGCCTGATATAAGGCATTATAGGAGATATGCTGCGCTTGCTCATTTGGATCATTCGGCTCAAAGAGAATAGCTGTTTGATCTCCTTTGGATTCCAGATGGCGATCAATACAATTCTCTGTGATGTTGAGCTTTGCGTTTTTAAACCAGTATACTTCAGGTTTGGTGAAGTCCCAATCCAATACTTCAGTCCATGGCGCTTTCCACTGAAAATGATTAGCTGCCAGGTCTGCCCAAAATACTTCAGGTTGTTCTACTGATTTTCTGTATTGATTGAAATATTCTTCCAATGATTGGATGTGATATGCACTCATATAGTTGACTTGTTTCTGTTAATGGATGTTTTCGGGAGGTTTTACTCCACTCGGTATACGGATGTTTTCTACAAGGTCCTGAACAGCCTCAGGTGGATCTGGATAAATGGCATTCACACTAATAGCAACAATGAAGTTGACTAGCATGGCTACACTTCCAAAACCTTCTGGAGATATGCCAAACCACCAATCCGCTTGCAATCCCTTGACCGCTTCAGCTCCACCATCGAAAATGCCAAACTTGAACTTTAGCATGTAAAAGACCATAAGTCCAATCCCTACGACCATACCGCTTATAGCACCTTGCTTATTCATCTTTTTATAGAATATACCAAGTACGATGGCTGGGAAAAATGATGCAGCAGCCAAGCCGAAGGCTAGTGCTACTACCGCGGCGACGAAGTCAGGCGGGTTTATTCCAAAGTAACCAGCTACGAACACAGCAAGTACGGCAGATCCTCTAGCTAGAAGTAATTCTTGTTTTTCGGATAAATCAGGTTTAAGTACTTTCTTTCCAAGGTCATGAGAAATACTGGCAGAGATGACCAAGAGTAATCCTGCTGCAGTTGATAAAGCTGCTGCCAAACCACCCGCTGCTACCAATGCGATAACCCAATTTGGCAACTTAGCAATTTCAGGATTGGCAAGAACCATAATGTCTCTATTGACTGAAAGTTCATTGATACCGGTATTGGCATTGTATTGAATCAGCCCGTCTGCATTCTTATCTTCGAAACTGAGTAAGCCTGTTTTTTCCCAATTGCTAAACCAGGCAGGTACTTCCTGATAAGGTTGTTCCTGTACAGTATTAATCAGATTGGTTCTGGCAAATATGGCCACCGCAGGGGCAGTTGTATACAGAATTGCAATAAACAACAAAGCAAGTCCAGCAGATTTTCGAGCATCTTTAACGCGTTTTACAGTGAAAAAACGAACAATTACATGAGGTAGGCCAGCTGTGCCGACCATGAGGGCTAAGGTGATTGCAAAAATATCTGATGTGGATTTAGTGCCTTTGGTATATTCTGCGAACCCCAGTTCGACCGAAAGGTTATTGAGTTTTTCAAGGAGGTATATGCCCGAACCATCATTTAATTTGGATCCCATTCCTATTTGAGGAATGGCAATTCCTGTCATTTGGATCGAAATAAATATGGCAGGAACCATAAAGGCAAATATCAATACACAATATTGGGCAACCTGTGTGTAGGTAATCCCTTTCATGCCTCCCAGTACCGCGTAGAATAATACAATGAGCATGCCTATGATCACTCCTGTATTGATATCCACTTCAAGGAATCTGGAGAAGACAATACCTACTCCACGCATTTGTCCTGCTACATAAGTAAAGGATACCAATAAGGCACAGAGAACAGCAACTACCCGGGCTGTGTTGGAATAATATCGAGTACCTATGAAATCAGGTACGGTATACTGACCAAATTTTCGAAGGTATGGTGCGAGTAGTAAAGCGAGTAAAACATAACCTCCTGTCCAACCCATTAAATAAACCGAACCGTCATAGCCCATGAAGGAGATCAGCCCAGCCATAGAGATAAAAGACGCTGCAGACATCCAATCAGCAGCAGTTGCCATACCGTTTGCTAGCGGGGAAACTCCTCCTCCTGCAACATAAAAATCTTTTGTCGATCCTGCCTTAGACCAGATTGCAATACCAATATAGAGAGCAAAAGTTAAGCCAATAATCAGATATGTCCATTCTTGTACGTTCATGATCAGGTGTTTGAAGATTGATCTTCATCATAGTTGAATGCCTTGTCCAGCTTATTCATTTGTCGAACGTAGATGAAAATAATGATTACAAATAGGTAAATAGAACCTTGCTGCGCAAACCAAAAACCCAATGGGAATCCACCGAGCATGATTTGATCTAGTGTGTCTTTGAAAAGAATACCTGCTCCGTATGAGCAAATAAACCAAATCGATAGGAGTATGGTCAGTAAACGGAGATTAGCTCTCCAATAACGTTGTGGGTTATTTACTTCAGACATGTTAACTGATTTTAAAACCTCGATACCAAATTCATGACTTTATCTGTCAATGGTATAAGTATCAACTAATTTTTAAAGTATGAAATTTGTAGCAGAAAATAATGTCTGAAGTCATTTAAGTTTATTCTGCAATAGATAAAATAGCCATGGATTTATTGAATTAAAAGCGGAATATATTGTTATTCCTTAAAGATGGGATTCTCAATTTTATGAGTGTACATTTGGGTTTGGTTTTAAGTGTTTGTGGATTAGTTGATT
>OMKD01000144.1 GCA_900299495.1 Sphingobacteriales bacterium | reverse complement strand
TGGTCAAACGCTAATATGGTATCTGTACAAGAGAAGATCAGAGAGTCTATTGTTATGAAGTTTTGACAAGCCTCAGCACCACTGAATTCAACCCAATTCGAGGTACTTCCAGTTAGACTAAAATTATATAAATCACCATCGTATTGATTTCCAGAAGAATCATATGCCAAATCTTCATTAGAATTATCACCTCCGGCAATGCCCTGATTAAAGTCATAAGATACCTCTAAATAGGGGATGTTACCACCACCGTATGTAGTAAAGGCATTGTTGGAAATGACTTCCATAGAACGTACTTTGGACCAAATTCTGAAATTATTAACCTGTCCTTCAAAAAATCGATCCCCTCCATTATTAAAAATTCTGCCTATAGTAAAATTGGTATCTGTGTAAGGATAAGGGTCAAAACCAGTATCTTCCAAAGTACAATCAACATACAGGAATAATTCTCGGCTTTCATTTTTTACGATTGCAACATGATGCCATTCTCCATCATTAATGATTGATTCACTTACTAAAGTGACTCCTGTATTATATTTCCAGAAGCTTAGCTTATTACTCGTTTCATTTATCTTAATCTCCGTCCTGTTTGGACTTTGCTTAGTGTATTGGGAGAATATCGTTTCATGCTCAGAGGTGCTTGTTTTTACCCAAAATTCGATAGTAAACGGTTCGTAGGAGTCTGTTGAGGATAAAATAGGAGTACCGATATCTATAAAGTCATCTATACCATCTAAACTTATACAGTTATGATTGCTAGTTTGACCGTATGATTTCAAACATAGGAGCATGCCTATGAAAAACAGGGGGGATAGGGGTTTCATTCTTTATAATTGAGTGCAAAAAATTATCACAAATTTATAAATTAGTTGCTTAAAATTTAAGAAGTATTTTAGTTGTTCTAGTCCTATTTAACCTTTTAATAGAGTACGTAAAAAAGGGAGCCTCAACTTGGGCTCCCTTTTTTAATCTGATCGCTGATAAAAATCTTCATCTTATCTCTTCACAAAAGACATCGTACTCAAGGTACTTTGCTTGTTCGTGCTAATTATCTGCAAAATATAAGATCCACTTGGAATTGCATCCAAATCAATATCCGCTTGTTCTGCAAAGAATTGCTCGCTTTGGTATAGGACCTTTCCATTAAGATCGATGATTTTTAAGGTTACCAACTCGGAAATATCTCCAGTTATCGTGAGCTTGTCTGTACTTGGATTTGGAAACAACTTGATGGTAGTTTGCCCTTTGAAATCCACCGATACAATATCGGAGTATTCAAATGCTCCATCAAAATCTATTTGCTTGAGGCGATAATAGTTTACGCCATCTAATGGACGCTCATCCGTAAAGCTATAGTCTACTTGTTCAATAGTATTTCCGTTTCCTTTTTCGAAGTGAATTTGCTCAAAATCCGTTTGGTTTGTCGAGCGCTCAATATAAAACCCTTCATTGTTTTCTTCAGATAATGTGGTCCAATTGAGTTCTACAGCATCTGTTCTTTTGGTAGCCTCGAAACTTGCCAGTTCTATTGGTAGTACGCCTACTTCGTGGCTTAAATCGTTGAAATATAAATTATGAGATGGCCCAGCTCCTGCTTGATAATTAAATAGTCTTATTTTGTTAATTATTTGTCCGCCAGTTGGAGATTTTAAGCTTCTTCCGATAAGGGTTGTAACATTAGAAGAAGCTTCATCTGTGATTTTAAGATCATAGGTCGTAGCCGATGTGATTTCAATTTCTATTAATAGTCCTTCATCTGTAAAAGATACACCTGTTGAGTTAGCTCCTGCATTGTCATTTATCGTATAATACATGTCTCCGCCATTAAAATAAAATTCAAGTAAATTTTCATCTGAAGCGTTTCGGATACTTATACCTACAGATCCTCCATTATCTATATCTGAATTATCCATTTTAATGGATATTCTATCACCACTTGCTGGAGGAGTGTTGATAGATCTTATTGCGTCCACTGTATTTCCAGTATTTGCATAAATTACCCAAGATTTACCTAAAACATCTATGTCACTACTACCAATAAATGTACCACCATAGTTACTATCAGCAGGAGCATTAATACTCCAATTACTAAATCCAGTACCACCACTGGAACCATTATTCCAATCTGTATAGGTACTTGCATCATCATTTCCTTGTGCTTGAAGAATATTGGTCATTAGTAAACATGACAAGATTAGGTTAAATATATTTCTCATAAATAGTGTTTGTAAGTTTAAAATATATAATAATATCTAATATAATTTTTTTCCTTTTTTCTTAGAAATGAAAATTCTATTGTTTGGTCTTAATTCCGTAATTTCTGTACATGAACCTGAAAATGTAAGTTTTATGCGATACGGAAGACATTTTTTATCATCCTTGATTATTCTATTTAGTATTTATTTTTTGGTCTCACCATGTCTTGGTCAGCTCAGCTGGCAGCAAGAAGTTGATGCAGTACTGCCAGATGTTTTACAAAGGCATAGAGAGATTGTTGCCATGCCTAATGTAGCTGCAAATCATGAGGATATGCTTCGGAATGCGGCCTATATGGAAAAGGCCTTTGGTGATTTAGGATTCTCTATAAGCCTTTTGGAATCTACTTCCTTACCGGTATTCTTGGCTGAGAAGGAGATTGATCCTTCACTGAAGACCTTGCTTTTTTATTTTCATTTAGATGGTCAACCAGTAAATCCTGAAAAATGGACACAGGACGATCCCTTTGTGCCCGTATTGAGAAAAAGAGATGGTAAAGGTGGTTGGGAAGATCTTTCCTGGGATGCTTTGAATGAAAGCATTGATCCGGAGTGGCGAATCTTTGGTAGAGCCGCTGCAGATGATAAAGGACCCATCACCATGATGCTAACTGCCTTGGAACTGATGGCCTCCAAAGGTAAGACCTTACCCTATAATATGAAGGTGATTTTGGACCTGCAGGAAGAGGCAGGCTCTCATGCTTTTATGAGTACTATAGAGGATTATAAAACAAATTATGCTGCAGATTATATGATCATCATGGATGGTCCTGCACATTATACCAATGTTCCTACACTCACCTTTGGCTGCAGAGGAATTGCAAGATGCGACATCACCGTGTATGGGGCAAAACTGCCTCAGCATTCCGGTCACTTTGGGAATTATGCACCCAATCCGGTTTTCCGCATGGCACATCTTTTAGCCAGTATGAAAAATGAATATGGGACTGTGGTTATTGATGGATTTTATGATGGTATAGAACTGGATGCAGAGACTCGTGCTGTATTGGAAGCCATCCCCGATAAGAACATTGAAATTAATAATCAGTTAGTGATCCATACGCCGGATAAGGTCGGTGAGACCTATCAGGAGTCCTTGCAGTTTCCCTCACTCAATGTCCGACATATCGAAACCTCTTGGAAAGGACCCGGCTTAAAAACGGTAATCCCAGAGTATTGTACAGCTCATATTGATGTACGATTGGTCAAGGAAACCGATGGGACTGAACAGATTGAAAAGGTCAAAAAGCATATCGAAAAAGAAGGGTTTTTGGTCTTGGATCGAGAGCCTACGGATGAAGAGCGACTAAATTACTCATTAATTGCAACCTTCCATGGGAATGGAGGGGTAAATGCTTTCCGAACAGAAACGGATTCGCCCTTAGGTATGAAATTGCAAACAGCTATAGGTAAAGAGTACAAGGAAGATATGGTGCTTATCCGTACCATGGGGGGTACTATTCCAATCATTCCTGCGGTAAATGCTTTGGATATACCCGCCGTGATCGTACCCATGGTTAATATGGATAATAATCAGCATGCACCGAATGAGAATATACGTATCGGAAATATGATCGATGGCATTCATATTTGTCTGGCCATACTAAACATGGACCTAGATTAACGGTCTTCAATAGATCATTAAAATATAACTGATCATGAAAAACCGATTTTTATTTATTCTGCTATTTTTCCTCCTTGCTTTAGCCTGCCAGAAACCTGATAAGCAAGTTGCTGAAGAACTGGACATGGGCTATTACACAGCTGAAGAGGTCAAAGAAGAAATGAAACGTTGCTGGCAGGCCTATAAAACCTATGCCTGGGGCTCCGATGTTTTATTACCCCTGTCCAAAGGTAGTTTCAATTGGTATGAAGAATCTTTGGGTATTTCTCCCTTTGATGCCTACAGTACCCTTGCTGTAATGGATATGGAAGCGGAAGCGGAAGAGGTCCTTCAGTATGCTTTGGAAAAAGACTGGGATCAGGATATTTATGTGCAAGTTTTTGAGGTAAATATCAGGATTCTTGGCGGATTATTGGCCATGTACGACCATAGTAAAGATAAACGTGTACTTGCCAAAGCCATTGATTTTGGAGATCGAATCCTTCCTGCTTTTGATACGCCTACCGGATTACCCTATCATTCAGTGAATCTGCGAACTGGCACTACTGCAGGCAATCAGGGCAAAGGAAAAGGAAATATCATTAATGTTGCTCAGGCAGCCACCTATCTGGTAGAGTTTGGTATCCTTAGCTATTATGCTCAAGATCCCAAATATTATCAAGCAGCCAAAAGAGCAAGTAAGCATATTTTCGATAATCGATCGGAGCTTGGGCTTCCCGGTGATCAGCTAGATGTGGAAACCGGATTTTGGACCAATTCATGGACCCATATTCAAGCAGGCGTAGATTCCTATTATGAATATCTGTTCAAGGCCAGTTTGTTATTCGGTGATGAAGAGGTCAAACAAATGTGGGATAGTAGTTTACAAGCTATCAATGAGCATCTGACCGATGATTTTGAGGGCAGACGCTATTATACGATTGTGGATATGTATACTGGAGCAATCAAGAAACGATCAGTTTCACTTTATGATGCCTTTTTCCCAGCCATGCAAGCCTTGAGCGGACATATAGAAGATGCAGAAGCCAATCAAAAGGCCTGGGATTGGCTTTGGGAAAAATATGGTTTGTTGCCCAGTCGCTATCACTATGGAGCGGATACTATTGAGTATTCTAATTCAGAGCTAAATCCAGAAATTATTGAATCAGCTTATTATTTGCATCAACTGACAGGGGAGGAGAAGTATCAGATTATGCTCAATAACTACTGGGTGGATTTGAATACCTGTTGTCGAGATTCTATAGCCTTTCATGCAGTTTATGATGTGCGTAGTATGGAGCCTAAAGATTATCTGGCTACCTATTTCTTTGCGGAAACTTTAAAATATTTTTATCTGGCAGCAGCAAAAACTGAACCATTCAGTTTGCAGGAGGTTGTGTTTAATACAGAAGCGCATCCTTTTATGCGGGCGCATTTCGATCCTGTTTTATGTAAAGAATATTTAGGAATTGAATAGTATTTTAAAACAAGTTGGCCACCGTCCATGGCCTTTACCAAATCAAAAGTGGGCCTATTATCAAGAGTGGAATGAGGTGGTTTTTTTGCATTATCCAGTAGACCACTCGGGGTTAAGTGAAATCTTGCCAAAAGGTCTGGAATTGGATCTTTTTGAAGGACAGGCATGGATATCATTGGTGGCATTTACCATGCAAAAGATTCGTCCAAGATACCTACCACCATTTTCACCGATTTCGGATTTCCATGAATTTAATGTACGTACCTATGTTAGGTGCAATGGAAAGGCTGGGGTGTACTTCTTAAGTGTTGAAGGAGCGAAGAAACTATCCTGTTTTATGGCAAGAACATTATCTGATTTGCCATACTGGTATGCAAGCATGCAAAGAGGTCCTGCATCGTTTTCTGTGAGTAATAATAAGCGCAGTCGTGAATTTGGTATGCAATTTGAAATTGGAGCTGAAAAGGTAAGTCGAAGCGAATTAGAAGTTTGGTTAACAGAGCGCTATGGATTGTTTCAGGATGCTGGTGACATTATCAATACCTTTGATTTGCATCATTTGCCCTGGACCTTACATGAGGTCTTAATAAAGGACTTGAAATTTGATTATCCCGAGTATAATGCATTAATGCAGGAAGGTCCTCAGCTGATGCATTATTCTCCTGGTGTAAGGGTTGTGAGTTGGGAACCCATTGGCTATTCCTCTCCTGATTTATAAAACAAAGCGGGATTTCAGTTGAAACCCCGCTTTGTTTTATTGTAATACATTTCCTAAGCCATGTACATCCATGATGGTAATTCTACTTCCTTTGACATGAATCAAGTCCTCTTCCTTAAAAGCAGATAATGCTCGGATAGCAGATTCAGGAGAGGTGCCCACTAGACTTGCCAATTCTTCTCGTTGAATAGCAATGGAGAATTCATTTTCTTCCTCTCTTTGATACTTATTATATAGGGATAGGAGACTGTCAGCCATTCGTTTTCTAACAGAATTGTAGGCTAAGTTCAATAACTCCTCTTCTTTTTCAATAAGATTTCTTGAGAGAATCTTGATCATTGCATGCGTTATCTCCGGACTTTTGTAAAGCATTTGGTTGAAGTCGTCTTTGTGGATACGATAAGCATTGGTGTCTTCCATGGCAACTGCACTATCCGGATGTGGACAATCTTTAATTAGCGGCATGTAACCAATAAATTCCCCCGGTTTGATTAGGCCAGTCGTGAACTCTTTCCCATCTTTATTTTTCTTGAATTTTCTAACTTTTCCATGCTCTAGGAAATAGATGAAGTGAGCAGGTTCATTTTCATAGAACAGCGTTTCCTTCTTTTTGTAAAGTTTAGGTTTTCCCGTTTTTGCATGTAGTTTCAGTTCGTGAATACCCTTGGTCGAGTCGATAAACTTCATCAGGCCATCCTTACCATTAGTGAAATCCTGTCGCATCAATTCACTTTTTTTGATTCTGGTCTCCACTACATTCAGCAAGTCCATTTCCTGGAAAGGCTTTACCAAATAATCATCTGCTCCAAGGTTCATTCCTTTTCGAAAATCAGAAGGCTCTGATTTGGCAGTCAAAAAGATAAATGGAATCTTTTTGGTCTTTTTATCTTTCCCTAGGTAATAGAGCACCTCGTAGCCATCCATGACTGGCATCATGATATCAGATATAATAAGGTCAGGTATGATTTCCTTAGCTTTTTGTACACCTTCCTTGCCATTTACGGCTGTAAATACTTCATAGTTTGCAAGCTCGAGAATTTCAGCAATATTCTCTCGCATGTCATTATTGTCTTCAATTAAAAGAATAGAATAACTCATTAGTTAGTTGATTTTAGGGAATGACAGTTTTACACTGGTGCCTTCATTTTCTTTACTTTTTATGCTGATGGATCCATTCATCAACTCAACATAGTTTTTTGAAATGTTTAAGCCAAGGCCGGTTCCATTGATGTTAAGCGCATTTTTTGCTCTGAAAAATCGTTCAAAGATGTGTTTTTGTTCAGATTCAGGGATTCCAATACCATCATCCAGAATGTGGATATTGAAAAACTCAGTTTCCTTTTGGGTTTGTATAGTTATAGTTTTGTTTTCTGCGGAGTATTTACTCGCATTACTTAGTAGATTGATAATCGTATTACTGAGCAATTGTCGGTCTATGAAGACATTATGCTTTTCTTGAACGGGTATGAATTTTATTAGCTGACCATTTTTTAGCACACCTCTTATATCCTCAATGATGTGTTGGATGGCTTCATTGAGTTCAAAGTTTTCAGCTTTGACTTCTACCTTCCCCGTTTCCAGTTTTTCTATGGATAGGAAATCATTCAATATTAAGGTCAGATTGCTTATCGAAGATTTTATCCTGTTGATATGTTTATCTCTTTTGTTCTGTTCTTCATCTCTGGTATATCTACTAATCAGGGAGACAGAGGACAGGATAGTACTGAGTGGCGTTCTGAATTCATGAGAAGCCATGGATACAAACCTTGACTTCATTCGATTAAGCTCCTGTTCTTTTTTTAGGTTTCGCTTTATTTTTAATTCTGCCTGCTTTTGCTGGGTAATGTTTTTAATAATCGCCAGGACCTTTTTTATACTTCCGTCGTTTTCGTTTAATGGCTCCGTGTCCATAGTGTAAAAGGCATCATTAATTTTGATGTTTACAGAACCGGCCTCTCCCATAAAGGTTTTTTCAAAGCAGTCACTAACTATCTTGTGTTGATCTTTAGGTAATTGATTTAAGAAATTCGTACCCGTCAAAGACTCAGCATCATTACTGCTATTCAGAAGCTCTTTTCCTTCAACAAAGACATAGTCAAAGTTCTTGTCAAATACATTTATGGTTCCATCCGGAAAGTTCTTGGCTATTGTACTGTATAATTGTTCACTCTTGGTTAACTGCTCTGTTCTAAGCGCAACTCTTTGTTCCAGCTCCTCATTCAGTTTCAGAATTTTTCCTTCCTGGATTTTACGCTCGGTTACGTCTGTTATTAAGGCTATGACATAGGTTATCCCTTTTTCTTCAAAGTGATTCAGACTGATTTCTACAGGAAAAAGTTTTTCTGATTTAGTTTCCGCTTCAAGATGTAGACCCAAACCCATGTATCTGGATTTTGGTGCCATGAAGTAGCGTTCCAAGTGTTTACTGTGTTTACTTCGGATTGCCTTTGGAACAAGGATGTTCAAATGTTGACCTGTGATTTCTTCTTTTGAGTAGCCGAACATTTCGACTATTCGTGTATTGGCCATAAGAATGGTCCCTCCTTTGTTGACAAGTATAATGCCTTCTCCAGCAGCATCAAATAATTGTTCAAATAGCTGTTCCTGATCTATTTTCATGTTTTGCTGCGAGGGTCAAAAAGGTTTAATGAATATTAGGCACTGATTAAATTTAACAAAAAAATGATTTATATCATTTTTTTTCCTATGAATTGTCATTTTATTCAAAACCCCATTCCTGTAACTTGCATACATAAAGATGATTATTTCTAAGTAAGGTGAAATTTAAGATCAATTAGGAGTACGAGTCTATCCAAACAAATAAAAGCGTCAGAAATTAAGAATTAAATGTCGATTGACTCAAGGTCTACTTTTTGCCTACAAGTGTTTTTTGAGTTCACAATTGGATAATTACTCTACCGGGGGGGGAGGTGATAGGTATCCAATTTTTCCATTCTATTCGCATTGTTATTGTGTTCTGATATGCTTAAAGGTCCTGACTAACTTGGTCAGGACCTTTATTATGTTCTGATTTATGATTCCGAACCTTTTCGGAATAATATCGAACATTTATTCTATGCAGCTGATCTACCTTTGATTTATCAAATGGCACAAATACCATTTGTAATAAATATTGAACATGGAATTAGTGATGAATTTTATTGGATTTGATCAGAGGGATAAAGCCTTAGCTATATCAGTATCTCTTTTGCTTATGACCGTGCTAGGGATTTTTGCATTCGGTATAGCAATGCCTTCCTTCAACCAATTAATGAGTACAAATGATCTTCGATCCTTAATGGTAGAAGAGGGGGGGACCTTCAAGGTAATGCTGGTTCTAATATCTATGGTCATCGTGCTGGATCTTATGGTTTCTGGATTTATAGCGGATTATTTCAAAACAGTCAATAAGAAATTGGCCTATTATTCAGGGCTTTTCAGATTGTTATATACGATTGTATTAGGTATAGCGCTTTGCTTTTTGATTAGTTATTTCTTCCAATCAGAAACACATGCAGCAGATTTTTGGATAAATATGAAACGTTTTCACTGGGTATGGAATTTGGGTTTAGGTTTCCTATTTGGGCCACATTTAATATTAACGGCCTTACTGATGCGTGCTTATAAAATTGTTCCTTTTGGAGTTTGGGGATTAACAGCATTGGCAGGATGCTCTTATGTGTTGGTTCACATACTTAAGATCCTGGTTCCTACTTGGCCACTATTAGAGACTGTAGAAATGATATTGATGATTCCAATGGCTTTAGGTGAATTGCTAATAGCTATTTGGTTTTTGGTTAAGGTTTTGACGAAAGCACAATTGTAATTGAATAAAAGAAGGATTATGAATACTTTGAATTTGAGAAAAACCATTCAGGTGAAAGACGGAGTTGCTGCTATTTTGATCGTTTTACTAACGGCCTTTTTGGTGCTGTTTAGCATGTATTCGTCGGATGTGATATTGTCAGAACGCTTAAATGCTGCGATGAATAAACATCTATTATATCAACCTGTAACCCTTATAGCTACCTTATCATTGTTGGCTTTGCTCGCAATACTATATGGAGAAAAGTTTAAAACTTATTTTAAGGTTGGTCGTATCAATGCTAAAGTAATCGCAGAGCCTTACGTTGGTATAAATCCTAAACCACATGATAATTGGTTAAGTATTGGACTAAACTTTTTAATTGTAATTTCTATAGTTACAGCAGTGGTCATTTTCTTCCAATTTAAAGACAATACAGCCCTAAATGCCTGGTCTATTCTTTCAAATTTACCAACAGTATTTCTGTTTGCTCTTTGTAATGCCTTTGTAGAGGAAAGTATTACCAGACTAGCACCAGTGATTCTTTTGAAAGACAAAATAGCGGATAAGCATATCGCAATTATTTCTGCAGTACTTTTTGGAATAGCACATTACTGGGGGACTCCAGGAGGACCTGCAGGGGTATTGTTCGCTGGTTTCTTAGGCTGGTTATTGGCAAAGTCAATTCTGGAAACAAAGGGAATATTTTGGGCTTTACTCATTCATTTTGTTCAAGATGTGATCATTCTCTCCGCATTTATGGCAACGCAATCATAAATAACAAAAAAACAAAAACAAGAAAAACGCATAAGATGATTAAGTGATTGATTTTTGAGCACCTGTATCTGTATGCTCATATAGTTACAGGCCTCTTTTAATTTTTAAGACCTTCTAATCATGCAAATACAAAAACTAAGCCAGTATATTTTTATACCTCCTTTTTTACTTCTCGTGTTTTTTGAATATGAATTTGCTATTCAGAAATTGAGTTCTTTGGGTCATTCGGAAAGCTTCATAGAGATTGAATCTTTATTATATGCTGTCCGCTTACCACTTTATGTGATCATGTTTGCCTCTTGTCTGCTTTCTATGATTCGTTTCAGCCGAAAATATTTATTGATATTCCTTGCTGGCGTAATCCTTTTGATTATTCAGTCCTACCTTATCCTATTGATGTCTTGTGGGTTTTTCCTTTAATCGGTTTTTGCAGTTGAATAGTAACTAAGGCATACCTAAGGGTAGTATGCAATGTTATATATTGATAGTAAGCATTGAGCTTACATAAGTATTAGAACTAAAGGATTTTAAACAAGTCCTATAATTCCATTTTGTAGTTAGTATATTTCTGAGCTATATCATTTGAATTTCCTGAATTCAAGCCTAAAGTTTACTTGGACGGTCCATTCTTACAATAATAAGCTCATCTATTAAACCTTGATTTATGTGGTATTGTTCCCAAGGTATGGATAGAGATAATGCATTGATTTCAATAAGACCGAGAATTCCTCATATAGAAACAGAGACTACAGGTAAAGAAGTGTTACACTTTCAGAATACTGTACTCAGACAAGTCATTAAGTTTCAGCATGATCTCATCCTAGATATATTCAGACAATTTTTAAGAGTTCGAAAAATAAATCTGAATGATCTTGATTTCGAAACCCGTAAGCTTAAGATTCAACAAGTCTTCCTCAAGGAAAAAGTTTTAAAAGCTTCCCTAGAAGGGATTATTATTGGACATTTCACAGTAGTAGAATATGCCCTTTTTTGTGTCCATGAACAGGAGATTCGTAAGCGAATTAGAGATATCATTAAACAGCGTATTTGGGATAGTATGGAGGAGTTGTTTGAATAAACAAAGTCAGGATATTTGGCTTTGCGTTATTTAGATTAATTTTTCCTTTTGTGCAACGAATCTTTTTAATGGTCATATAGTGGGTTATAACCGGTTAGTTTTCATTAACTAAACAACGACTTGAAAATGATGCGATTTCTTAAATGTATATTTTTGTTATCACTATTTGGTTTTCTTTTTGCTGCATGTGAAAGAACGAATACGGATGAGATATCTGTAAAGGATCCAATCTATGTAGTTGATACCATTATTGTTAATAATATATTTAATGCCTTGAGTGCTGATGGGGTTGAATCTATGGACCTTGGTTGCCATGAACTATTATTCCCATTGGACTTATTATTAGAATCCGGAACAATTGTAAGTATTGAATCCGTGGACGATTTTATGCCCTTTTTTGAAGAAGATTTAGCAGATCCAGCTGTTGATTTTATTTATCCGGTTTATACGCTTGATGAAGATGGCGTAGAATATGCAAGTGAAGATGCTACAGCCTTAGCACTCAAATTTGCGAACTGTATACCAGACGAGGGTTGGGATCACTCTCATGAGTATGAGGATATTGTACCTGCTTTTCTTTTTGAATCGAATTGCCTGGAATTATTATATCCGGTATTCTTAATCGATTTAGATAGCACTCAGTATATAGCAAACGATGAATCGGACTTTCTTGATTTAGTGTTGGAAAATGAGTTCCTGTTTCTAGATGTTCCGTTTTCTGTTTTATTCGAGGAGACGCAGGAGATTGTGGTAAATGATTTTGGTCAATTTCACGATCTGGTGGCACTTTGTGAAGGTATTTCTCCTCCTGTACTAAATGATAGTCTTCCAATTATTGGATATGGTTGTCTTGATATTGTATATCCATTCACAGTGCTCGTTGAGGGTAATCTTGAAGTTGTAGTAGAAGATATCAATGAATACATGATCCTGCTCTTGGAGGGGATTCCTATGGAAATCCAAATGCCCTTTACACTAGTAGATGAGGATGGGATTCTTTATGAAATTAATAACGCAATCGACTTGGCTGATGCCTATGAAGATGCTTGTGGTATCATAATCGACATTCATGATGTATGCTGTGCACCTGATCATGCTTTATTGATCTATTATCATGGATTTACGAATTGCCAATACACTGTCAACTTCCCAGTACAGATTACATTTGATGGAGGTATCCTGGTTATTAATAATGCAGGTGAATACCACGATGTTTTTGAAGCACTCATGGATGAGGATGCAACCTTAGTCTATCCGGTACAGATAACCTTAGCAGATGGATCGGGTACCGTGATAACATTTAATTCTGCTGACGAAATCTGTGCTTTTTACGAAGATTGTCTTTAAGCAAAAAAAATAAATACTAACTAAACGACACGAATTTTGATAGACATAAGCATTATTAACGCATTAAAGAGAGGGGACGAAAGTGCCTACGAGTTGCTCTATAAGCGAAGTATTGCTTATGTCTATTCTATTGTTCGACGCTTTGTGGAAGTGGAACACGTTCACAAGGATATTATACAGGAAATATATGCTAAGATATTCTTGAATATAAAGCAGTTCGATGTTGAAAAAGGAACCTTCAAGTTTTGGATGCGTAGAATAGTGATCAATCAGTGTTTTGAATATTTCCGGAAGAAAAAATCATCTGGTATTATCGTTTCGATTGATCAGTATACAGAGGTAGCTCAACAGGAGGAGATCGATTTTGCAACTGTAGATCATTCTGTACTTCTAAAGGCTATTGAACGGATGCCAAAAGGATATAAAAACGTATTTCTGCTTGTGGAGGTAGAAGGGTACGACCACAGTGAAGTTGCTCAGATTTCTGGGATTACTGAAGTTGCATCAAGATCTCAACTTTCAAGGGCAAAGGCCTGGTTGAGGAAGGAGCTAAATTTTAAGAAAAAAGAATCAAAGGTTAATGGATTCAAATGATAATTTAAAAAGGATATTCGAAAATCAGGAGTCTAATGTTCCAGACTTTTTGGATTGGTCTGAAATGGAGTCAGGTATCAAACAGAAGATGATTGCCTCAGAGTCCGTGAATAGATCAAATCGATTAAGGATATGGTTTAGAAGACTATTCATTGGGTCAACAGTGCTTTTATTGTTGATACCACTAACCTGTAATTATATTAAGATAGAGGAGAAGAGCCTCGAATCTCCGAAAGTTATTAAGAGTAAGAAGCCTTTATCTACAGTAGAATTTTTCACCACTTCTTCCAAAACTCCTGCTACAAATACAGCTATAGTTTCACTTGGAGAAAACAGAATTATTCAACCTCCTGTCATACCTACTATTTTGCAAAATTCAAATAATGCCAGAAATGAAATTTTCTTAGGTTCAGAAGATTTAAGTCGTGAATATGCTGCGGAAAGCATGAAGACCAACACAATAGGAAATCCAGCACTTGACGAAACAGGGATGAATCATGAGCATTCTCCAGAGCTAAGAATCCCTGCACTTCCAAATAGAATGCATGTTCTAGAAATTCCAAGTTCTGAAATACCTCCTTTTAAATCTGTCGATTCTTTTATTGAGAAAACATCGGAGAAGACTACACATATTTTATCTTTATCTGCTTCGCCAGGTACCTGGAAAATGAATTGGGATCCAGAGATGTCTGTTGAAACAGATTTGGAAAAAGAACTCTGGTCTTTTGGTTATGGCGCACATTATCAGAGAAATATGCGAAACAATTTTTTCATTCGTACGGGCTTAGATTATCAGCGATTGGAGCGAAAACTTGAGTGGAATGAAATCATAGAGGATTTTCCTTTGGAGCTAAAGGATGTGATTTTGGGCTACGAGCAAAATGCTGTGAACTCCGAACTTATCCCTATCATTGGAGATACAACTGTTTTCGTGCATGCTGAACGGAATGTAAGACACTTCAATCGAAGTGAACAAATACAAATACCGCTTAGCTTGGGTTATAATAAATCTGTAGGGCAGTTTAAGACAAATCTTAGTGGCGGGCTTGCTGTAGCAATCTGGAAAAGACATCATGGGCAAAGTATCGATGATGGCATTTTAGCGACTTATACAGAAAGACCAATCTTCAATTCAGATATTTCGATTTCAGGTTTTGTAGAGGCAGG
>OMKD01000143.1 GCA_900299495.1 Sphingobacteriales bacterium | reverse complement strand
TGGCAGAGCTGGTTTAATGCACTGGTCTTGAAAACCAGCGTACGAGAAATCGTACCGGGGGTTCGAATCCCTCCTTCTCCGCTCTAAAAAGGCTCAAAATAATTTGAGCCTTTTTTATTTCCCACCTTCTTATTATACTATTATTCTGTCAAATTTCATACCCTAAGCTTCTGGCAGACACAATCCGTCTAAAAAGTTGAATGAATTTCTAATCATTTATATTAATTTATTAGAAGTAACGTTTAATCCAAAAAGAAGGTGCTATTGAATTTTTCAGCAATAAACAGAAAAGAACGCTTAGAAGCTGCAGCTGAGCAGCATTTTGACCTTGCCATAGTTGGAGGAGGCATAACTGGAGCAGGTATTGCTCTTGATGCCAGTTTAAGAGGCCTAAAGGTACTTCTATTGGAGAAAAACGATTTTGCCTCCGGCACAAGTAGCAAGTCCACTAAACTCATCCATGGTGGCTTGAGGTATTTAAAGCAGTTTGAATTTTCACTAGTAAGAGAAGTTGGCTTAGAACGTGCTATACTGCACAACCTTCTTCCCCATTTAGTCGTACCCGAAAAAATGCTTCTCCCTATTGTCAAAAATGGTTCGTTGAGCTCTATGACCTGTGCAATCGCTTTAAGTGTTTATGATTATCTGGCAAGTGTAAACAAGCAGGACAAAAAGGAGATGCTTAATCCAGACGAAGTAAGCAGTTATGAACCACTTTTGAAAGGTAAAGAGGACATAATAGGTGGAGCTATTTATGCAGAGTATAGAACAGATGATGCAAGGCTTACACTTGAATTAATCAAAGAAGCACATTATAATCATGCTAGTTGCTTTAACTATACTGAAGTACTTAAAACATCAAAAGATAACAAGGGCTACACCATACAAATTCAGGACAGGTGGTCAGATGAAGTCTTAACCTTTAATGCAAAGTCTATTGTAAACGCAGGAGGCCCTTGGACAGATAAAATTATTAACCGACAGGACACAAAGGTTTCAAATAAAATATTCCTGAGCAAAGGTGTACACTTAGTAATCGATCGTTCAAAGTTAGACCTCAAACAGAGTATCTATTTTGATATAGGGGATGGAAGAATGATGTTTACAATTCCCAGATTGAATAAGATTTATTTTGGAACTACTGATACACCTTACCAAGGAGATATCAATCAAATTGATGTAACTATAGAAGACACCACTTATTTGATAAATGCATTAAACAGGAGATTCCCAGAAGCAAAGATACATTTGAGTGATATAGAATCCTGCTGGGCAGGGCTCAGACCACTTATCCGCAAAACAGATAAATCCTCTACAGAAATGAGTCGAAAGGATGAGGTGTTTGTATCTGATAGTGGAATAATATCTATTGCTGGTGGAAAATTGACAGGGTACAGAAAAATGGCTGAACGTGTGGTTGATTTGGTTCTAAAAAAACTGCAAATCAAAGGCCGGAAATGTAGAACTGCTTATTACGACTTTCAATCTAAAACCAAGGTGCCTTCAAGTCGTTCATTCTATCATAATTTTAATTATGGTGCATTTGCTGCAGGAATTCTAAATACTGCAGAAATAGGATCCAAAGAAGCTTTAAGTAATGAATACAGGCACTGTATCGAGCATGAATCCTGCATCAGCCCATTGGATTATTTTCTTCGAAGATCGGGTAAAATGTATTTTGACATAGAAGCCGTTCAACAAGAACTAGAACTTTGCCTTAAGTTTTTTGCAAAAGAGCTTAATTGGGATAATACAACAGTTGATATAGAGCGAAAAAAGGTTTTAGACTCCATAGAAAGACATAACCTAGTATCCATAAAAAAGGCATCAATTAATTGATGCCTTTTTTAATTCATGCGAATTATTTTTTACGCTTATTCTTTTCTTGTTGCTCCTTCATCTTTTGTGATTCAGCAACAGCCTTTTCCAATCTGGAAGCAAAGCCACCCGCCTTCTTAGGCTTATTTTTATTTGACTCTAACTCATTCATTAGCTTTTCATCACTGATTACCTTTTTAGTGATAACCGTCTGCGCGATATTAAGCACGTTAGAGAAGAACAAATATGTTGTCAAACCAGAAGCATAATTATTAAATACAAACAAGAACATGATCGGCATAAAATACTGCATATATTTCATAGCAGGATTTGCTGACATATCCATATGTCTAGAATTGTAGAATGTATAAATCACGGTTGTACCTGCCCATAGAATAGTGAACAAAGAAACGTGATCTCCATAGAATGGAATTTCAAAAGGCAAGCTAGCAAATACATCATATGACGATAAATCAGTTGCCCAAAGGAAACTTTCCTGACGGAATTCAATGGATGCCGGGAAGAATCGGTATAGTGCAAACCAAATAGGCATCTGTAATACAATCGGCATACAACCTCCTAGTGGATTAACCCCATACTCCTGATACATCTTCATTGTTTCCATCTGAACCTTCTGCTGGTCATTAGGATGTTTTTCTTTCAGTGCAGCAAGTTTTGGTTTTAGCACACCCATCTTTGCCTGCGAGTGGATCATCTTGTATTGTAACGGATACAATGCCAATTTCACCACTAGCGTAAGTAAAATGATTGCTATACCAAGGTTATTGAAATACTTTGAAAAGAAATTAAACACCGGACGGATGATCCACCTGTTTACTGTTCCAAAAATTGAAGAACCAAATGGCACAATTTCTGTTAATTCAACATCATATGCTCTCAAGTTTTCAAACTTATTGGGGCCAATATACATATCCATATTGAATCCGCTTAGCTCTTCTGTTGGAAGGACAACCGAAGCAGAAACTTTCTTAAGCACATCAGACTCCCCATCAAGCACCTCTGTTTCAAAAGTACCAGATTTGAAAGAAGATCCAGCAATCATAGAGGTATTGAAAAACTGATTCGTCGCAGAAATCCATTTTAATTTACCCTCTGGTTCTTCAGTGTCACTTCCTGTACAAGAACAGTGATCAGCAGAATCATCAGCAGGCTTAAAGTAAATAGTAGAATAATTGCGCTCGTAGTCAGAATTCTTTTCTAGCTTTTCTAGATAATTTACCCAGTTAAGCTTTAGACCACCTGCACTTAAATCCAAATAATTCGAAAGACCTGTCAACTGAACATCGTAATCTACATTATAACCCGCATCACCAAGCTTGTAAGACTGTACGAACTTTGCGCCAGTATCTAAATTTGCTGTAAGAACTACTTCATTTCCTTTTACTTCCGTTTGAAAGTAAAGATCCTCAGAACTTACTTTTAAACCTTGATTAAGTATAAACTCATAAGCAAATTTGTTCTTAGCATTATTTAATAATTGAAGCTCCTCTTTTATCTCCTCGTTATTCTCCCCTTCCAGAACTTTATCATATCCTTTGATGTGTGCCGCTACAATCTTACCTCCTTTAGAACTGATATCTAACTTAAGATCTGCATTTTCAATGCTAATAATCTCAGTTGAACCTAAAGATGCAGGTGCAAAAACTCCAAACGTTGAAGCTTTTTCAGCTATTAAAACTGAATCTGGCAGGTTTTCAACGATTAGCTCTTCTGAAACATCTTCAGGTTGCTCTGCTTCGATGTTTACTGATGATGAGTCTGCAGTTACTGCCTGTGCCTGTGCCTCCAGTTCAGAAACATCAGGTGCAAAGAACTTGATGTAAACAAAACTGATGACTACAATAAGGATAATACCAATAATTCTGTTAGAATCTCCCTTCATAATATTTATAAGTGTGAATTTTGTTTTTGATTACCAGCGTTTAAGTGTTTCACCGATAATAAATCATGCAAATGTATCAATTTTATATGACCTCAAGGTAAGAAGAAGGCAATAAATAAAGCAGAGTTTTCTTCAAATGGTCCATTTTTCACTACAAACTAAAAAGGCAGCCCTATTGGACTGCCTAAAAGATTAGTGATTAGCATTCAGCTCTTCAATTTGAGCATGAAGTTTTATATTTTCAGATTCTATCCTGTTTACGGTCTTTCGAACCTGTTCTAAATCCTTATCTAATTTTGCTTTAGTTTCCTCTAAAGCCTGATGATTGGACATCAATTCATCGTGTTTAGCATTTAACTCATCCAATTCTCCCTGCCTTTGCACGGCAAGTTTTCTCCATCTTCCCCAAACTAAAAATCCCAAAACGACTCCCAGAACAACCGTTCCGATAAATAAAGCCAGCGTTACTGGCATTGCATTTTCTGCTGATTCTAATAGTAACATTGGTATATCTTTTTATTGTTCTAAAATTTTGAGTTCAACTCTTCTGTTTTCATTCATTCCAGATTCAGTTGCATTGGATGCCACTGGAAGTGACTCCCCTTTACTGGATACTTCGATCTGATCACTAGACACTCCCTTTGCTACTAAAATATTGTAAATAGCCAGAGCTCTATTTTTTCCTAAAGTCATATTTGAATCCTCAGGACCTTTTGAATCCGTATGCCCCACAAGCGTGATTTTTTCCGAAGACTCAATTATTCTTGCACTTAACTTATCCAGATATTCATCTACTGCAGGATCCTCAATTTTTTCCGTTGAATTATAAGGGAACCTGATTACCACCTTATCTGCTAACTCTTCTACTGATTCCTTTTCTGTTTTTTCAACATCAAGCCAATTAGTAGCAAGCATTTCAACAAGGATAACATTGTCCTTATTCAATCGATCATCACCCTCTTTAGTAGCATTTAAAGGATTTGCTCTTTCTATAATCAAATCCGGTGGTATTCGGTCTCCAATCATAGCTTTGAGTTTCGAAGCACGAGAAAGACCAATATTGGTATCTTCCTCCCCTTCTTCATTCTCAAAGTATGATCCAATTATTTCCAGAGCCTTTCCGTCTTGGAACTTTGAGACCAGTTCGTCTGCTACTCCCTGAAGAATTTTCTCATCTGCAGGGCTGGATTGGTTAAACATGTAGTAAAGCGGGAATGAGGGCATCTTCACACCTTCTTCGGTAGTATCTTCAAGCAATTCGGAGTCCTCCATTTCTGAGTTACCAGAAATGGCAGCATTAATATCTGATTGAAAAGGACCTATCCATAGCCATCCGACACCAATAAAGGCAATAAGCCATAGTGCGTAAGGATACTTAGGCATGTTAGTATATTTTATGGTTAGTAATAAAAACTTCCAAATATGTGTAGGGGGTGATTGTGTGGATATGCTCGTTATAAATTACAAAGCAATGTTCTGAAAACCTAATCTTGGCGATAGAATCTTAAGACAGTTTATTAAAAACCATATATTTAAGCCCCTCACAATAAATTTTACGACGAATTGCTCAAAAGTCTGGACCGATTTTATGCTGCTTAATGCACCATTTTTATATATTTGCATTTCTTGGGTGAAATATCAATCACCGAAGAAATTAGATTAAAACAGAGAAAAAATGTTTGAAAGTTTAAGTGACAGGTTGGAAGGAGCCTTTAAGGTTCTGCAAGGTAATAACAAACTTACCGATATTAATATAGCCCAATCCGTTAGAGAGATAAGAAGAGCATTGGTTGCTGCCGATGTAAACTATAAAATTGCCAAAGAATTTACAGATACTATAAAGGATGAGGCACTAGGTACACAAAATGTACTAAATGCTGTAAAACCTGGACAATTGATGGTTAAAATCGTTCAAGACGAGTTAACCAAATTGATGGGTGGTCAACAAGAAGGTATCAATGTAAAAGGTAGTCCAGCAGTAGTGCTAATTGCTGGACTTCAGGGATCTGGTAAAACCACTTTCTCTGGTAAATTGGCAAATTACCTGAAGACAAAGAAAGCTAAGAAACCTTTATTGGTAGCTTGTGATGTATACAGACCTGCAGCAATCAATCAGATTACTGTTCTTTCCGAGCAAATTGGTGTGGATGTTTTCAAAGATGAAGAAAATAAAAACCCCGTTGATATTGCTGCACAAGCAATTGTTCATGCCAAAAAGAATGGCAATGACGTTGTAATCGTCGATACCGCAGGTCGTTTGACTGTCGATGAAGAAATGATGATTGAGATTGCAAATGTAAAGGATGCAATCAGTCCTAATGAAACACTTTTTGTAGTGGATTCCATGACGGGACAAGATGCTGTAAATACCGCTAAAGCATTCAATGATCGTCTGAATTTCGATGGAGTTGTTCTTACCAAGTTAGATGGTGATACCAGAGGTGGTGCTGCCTTATCGATCAAGTACACCGTTGGAAAGCCGATCAAGTTTGTGAGTATGGGTGAAAAGATGGAAACACTTGATGTGTTCTATCCAGAACGTATGGCTCAACGTATCCTTGGTATGGGTGATATTGTTTCCCTTGTTGAAAAAGCACAGGAACAGTATGACGAAAAAGAAGCTAAGCGAATTGAAGATAAGATTCGTAAAAATAAATTTGACTTCAATGATTTCTTAAGTCAGCTTGCACAGATCAAAAAGATGGGTGATATCAAATCACTTATGAACATGATCCCAGGTATGGCTAAAATGACTAAGAATTTGGATATTGATGAGAAGGCATTTGTGAAAGTGGAGTCTATCATTTTCTCCATGACTCCTAATGAGCGTGCAAATCCTGAACTAATCAATCTAAGTAGAAAGAAAAGAATTGCTAAAGGTTGTGGTCGTGAACTGAATGAGATCAATATGTTTATGAAACAATTTGATCAGATGAAGAAAATGATGAACAAGCTTAGCAAAGGTGGCGCGAATATGCCTGGAGCAGGCAAAAAGATGTCAAGAAACAGGAGGAGGTAATTTACCTCCTTTTTTTATGCCTCTACATTAGATTCTGCCAGTTTCTTTAGCTCATTCAATTTCATCATACATTCTATAGGAGTCATTGAATTCAATTCCATATCTGCTAAAAAGGCTCTGATTTGCCCAATAACAGGATCAGACTTTTCAAAAATACTCAATTGTAGAGCTGCTGCCTGATTGATTTGATCTGCCCGTACTTCTTTGACATTGACAGCAGCATCAAAATCAGCTTCGCCATCAATGGACTTCTGCTCTAGTTGACTTAAAATGTGGTTAGCACGGTCTACAATAGCCTTTGGCATACCAGCCATTTTTGCAACATGAATTCCAAAACTGTGGTGTGCACCACCTTCTACCATTTTCCTCAAAAAGATTACTTTTTGACCAATCTCTTTTGTTGAAATATGATAATTACGAATTCTGTCAAAACGCCCCGCAAGATCATTTAGCTCATGATAATGGGTTGCAAACAAGGTCTTAGGTTGAGCCGTGCTATTGGCATGCAAATATTCGGCAATAGACCAGGCAATTGAAATACCATCATAGGTACTTGTACCCCGTCCAATCTCATCTAAGAGAATCAAACTACGCTCAGAAATATTATTCATAATAGAAGCGGTCTCATTCATTTCGATCATGAATGTAGACTCTCCCGTTGATATATTATCAGAAGCTCCTACCCTAGTAAAAACTTTATCAACCACTCCCATCCTTAGTTGATCTGCGGGAACAAAGGACCCCATTTGAGCCATAAGTGCTATCAGCGCTGTTTGTCTTAAAAGAGCCGACTTACCCGCCATGTTTGGACCAGTGATCATTAGAATCTGATCCTTATCTTTGGACAAGAAAACATCATTAGGAATATAAGACTCATCGACAGCCATCTGCGCTTCAATAACTGGATGCCTACCTGCCTTGATTTCCAGGTCATAGCTTTCATCCATAACTGGCTTCACATAATTATTGCGTTCAGCAACGGAGGCAAAGGCATACAAACAGTCTAATGTGGCAATAGCTCTGGCATTCTTCTGAATAGGTGGTATATATTCTACCAGATCAATCACAAGCTGTTTATAGATTCGCTGCTCTAATGCAAGAACCTTCTCTTCTGCAACCAGAATTTTCTGTTCCAATTCTTTTAACTCCGGAGTAATATAACGCTCCGCATTGGTTAGCGTCTGTTTTCTAATCCATTCCTCTGGCACTAAGCCTTTTCCCTTATGCTTATTGGTGACCTCCAAGTAATATCCGAAGACATTATTAAAACCGATTTTTAAGTTATCTATACCCGTCCGTTCAGCTTCTCGCTTTTGAATCTCAATAAGTATATCTTTACTATTTTTTATAAGATGCCTAAACTCATCTAGTTCCTCATTGAATCCATCAGCGATATATCCACCCTTTAAGGTGTTATGTACAGCTTCAGGATGAATTTGTGCACTGATCATTTGCTGCAAAGAGTCACATTCATCTAGATTGCTAGCCAGATTTTTCAACGCTTCTACATTCGTTTGATTCAGAATATCATTCAGTGGCTGAACACAAGTCAATCCTTGATTGAGGACTAATAATTCCCTAGGCGTAATCTTACCCATTGGAATCTTAGAACTTAATCGCTCAAGGTCTCCAACAAGTTTTATCAGTTTAGATAATTTTTCTTTTGTAGCTGGATTGGTCAATAAATACTCAACAGAATCGTGTCTTGAAGTGATTTCATCTTTATTGATCAATGGCAATGCAACCCATTTCTTAAGCAGCCTAGCTCCCATTGGACAAAGAGTATTATCCAATACATTGATCAGAGACATACCTCCTTGACCATTTGATCCTAAAAGCTCGAGGTTTCGAATGGTAAACTGATCCATCCAAACAAAATCCTGATGAGGAACAGATGTAATATTATTAATGTGTGCAATCTCTGTATTTTCTGTAAACGCCAAGTAATGCATAACTGCACCTGCAGCGATTTGTCCAAGTTCTAAGGTCTCAACCCCAAAGCCTTTTAATGACTTAACTTGAAAATGCTCCAACAACTTCTCCCTACAATAGTCAAATGAATATACCCACTCATCTAAATGGAAAGGATGGGCGCCATTAAGGTTAAATGTCTCCAGATTTTTCTTTCTATCTTTTGAAAAAATAATCTCAGCAGGCTGAAAAGACTGGATAAGCATTTTTATGTAGGACTCTGCTCCTTCACTAATAAAAAACTCCCCTGTGGAAATATCTAAAAAGGCGATTCCCATCTTGCCTTTCTTTCCAAAAGAAACTGATGCTAAGAAGTTGTTTTTATCGTGGTTTAATAAGTTCGATTCTGTTGCTACTCCAGGAGTAACAACCTCGGTAACCCCACGCTTTACAATTTTCTTTTCTTTAGAAGGTTTCTCTAATTGTTCACAAATAGCTACCCGAAATCCAGCTCGGACTAAACGAGGTAAATATAAATCCAGTGAATGATATGGGAATCCGGCTAGTTCTATTTTACTACCACCATTATTTCTATTGGTAAGCACAATCCCCAGTACTTTAGAAGCTGTTATGGCATCTTCTCCAAAGGTTTCATAAAAATCTCCAACTCTAAATAGCAATATTGAATCAGGATATTTGGACTTAACCTGAAAGTATTGCTTCATCAGTGGAGTGGGCGCCTTAGTTTTTGAAGAAGATTTAGCCAATTTTAATGGTATTTTGTTATTCTAAAATAGTGAGTGCTGAAAAAATGCTCAGGGTACAAGATATCCAGAGCCCAGAGAATTCCCAAACAGTTAAAAGAAAAATTTCTTATTAGAAGAACTAAAAGTTATATCAAAATAATTTCATCATTACTGTATATTTGGAATAATTAAGCAGAAGTTCAGGCTATTATTTAAAAAGATAATTATAATAAATTAATGAGGGTATTTCACAATCTAAATGAACTAACACCTTTTAAAAGAGCGGTAGTTACAATTGGATCCTTCGATGGAGTTCATAGTGGTCATCAAAACATCTTATCAAAGGTGCGTAATCTGGCCAAAGATTGTGGAGGAGAATCCGTATTGGTTACCTTTTACCCCCATCCCAGGCATTTTCTTTTCCCCGAGCAAGATGATCTTAAGCTGATCACCACGATTGAAGAGAAAAAGAATCTTTTGGAGCAATTCAATATAGATAACCTTGTAATTGTACCTTTCAATAAAGATTTTGCTGAACAAAGTGCAGATGATTATATCCTTAAGTTCCTTTATGAAAAAATAAGACCTTCATTTATTGTTATCGGATATGATCATAGATTTGGTCATAAACGCAAAGGAGATATTGAATACCTGAAATGGCATAGTAAGTCTTTGGGCTTTGAAATCATCGAAATTCCAAAGCATGAGGTCAATGATATTGGTGTTAGTTCTACGAAAATACGTCATGCCATAACTGATGGCGAGATTAATAAAGCCAATGCTTTGTTGGGACATAACTTCCAGTTATCTGGGCAAGTTGTTGCAGGTAATAAAATAGGTAGAAGTTTAGGATATCCAACGGCTAATGTCGAAGTTCAGGATAAAAGAAAGATAATCCCAGCAGAGGGTGTATATGCGGCAAAAGTATCTGTAAAGGGACACATGTACGACAGCATGCTATACATTGGAAAGAGACCAACCCTAGAAAGTGAAATCCCAGAAAAGCGAATTGAGGTCAATATCTTTAATTTCGATTCCAATATATACTCTGAGCGAATCAATATTGAATTTGTCAGTCAAATCCGAGGTGATATTAAATTTGATGACCTAGAGGATTTAAAGAAGCAGCTGGCAAAAGATAAAACAGATACCCTTCATGTACTTGAGGAAAGAAAAAACACGCTTTCATTAATTGAGGAAGAACAAAAAAAGGACCTACCCAAATCCGCGGTTGTCATCCTGAATTACAATACCGTATCTCACTTAAAGAATTATTTACCCAGCGTAATTGAGCATACTCCTGAGGGTATTGAAATCATTGTAGTAGATAATGGTTCGAACGATAATTCAGTTGAGGTAATGAAGACTGAATTTCCGGATATACGACTGATTGTCAATAAACAAAATCTTGGATTTGCAGGTGGCTATAATGAGGCTATTAAAAAAATTGATACCGATATACTTGTCCTGATCAACTCAGATATAAAAGTTAAAAGCGGCTGGTTGGAACCTGTTCTTCAAGAGATGGAACAACATCCAGAAGTTGCAATTGCACAGCCAAAAATTCTTTCACTTGAAAACCCTAAGCAATTCGAATACGCAGGAGCAGCCGGAGGTTATATAGATCGATTAGGTTATCCATTTTGCCGAGGTAGAATATTTACCACAGTTGAAGAAGACTGGGGGCAATACGAGGAGCAGACGGATATTTTCTGGGCAAGTGGAGCTGCTTTCTTCATAAGAAAAAAGATATTTGACCATTTTAAAGGCTTCGATGATAGTTATTTTGCCCACATGGAGGAGATAGATCTTTGCTGGCGTGTAAAAAGGGCTGGCTATCGGGTGATAGCCGTTCCAAGTGCTCAAGTATACCATCTTGGAGGCGGAACCTTATCTTATGGTTCAGAGCGAAAAACTTTTCTAAATGTTAGAAATTCGCTTTTTACGATTCTTAAGAATGAACCTAGGAAAAGTTTACCATTGATATTTATCACAAGATTATTGCTCGATGGTCTTGCTGGTTTATATTTTCTATTAAAATTCGAATTCCAAAATATAAAGGCAATCTTTAAAGCACATTGGGAAGTCTTCCCTCAACTTAGAAAACGACTTAGTCTTAGAAAAATAGACGAAGAACAAATTGAAAAAATCAGAATAGCTGGTCCAAAGGTTGAAACAGGACGAATCCACGGAAGTGTTATTCTAACTTATTTCTTGAGAGGCAAGAAGAAATTTAAAGACTTGAAATTTAAACAACTGGATCAGTCTGCCTGATCCAGTATCTCTTGTGCCTTTTCCCATTCTTCCATCACCTTAACCAATTCATCTTCTTTAGTTTTGATGAACTTTCCAACTTCTGCCGCTTCTCCAGAAGTTGCAATATTGGGATCGAATAACTGCTCATTCAGACGAGCGATATCATTCTCGAGTTTCTCTATCTTTTTCTCCGCATTGGAAACGGTTCTAACTAGTTTTTTGCGCTCATCATATGTCAGTTCAATCTTTGGCTTAGTAAGCTGTTCAACTGGTTTTGAATTCTTAGCTGGAACAGATGTCTTCTCGACATCACGCATATTATCCAGTTGCCTTTTTTCCAAGAAGAACTCTACATCCCCAAGGTAGTTGTACAGACTTCCATCTCTGAACTCCACGGTCTTATCTGTCAATCCTTTTAGGAAATCTCTATCGTGACTTACGACAATCATTGCACCATCATAAGCCATAAGCGCTTTTTTCAAAACTTCTTTAGACTGGATATCCAAGTGATTCGTAGGCTCATCCAGGAGTAATAGATTAAACGAACGCAGCAGCATACTGGCTAGAGCTAGTCTAGCACGTTCTCCACCTGAAAGGACAGATACCTTCTTATCCACATCTTCACCTGAAAACATAAAGGCACCTAAAATATTTCTTAATTGGGTTCTCTTTTCCGGAGGACAGCCCATTTCCATGGTCTCCAACAAGGTCATTGAAGAATCCAATGATTCAGATTGGTTTTGCGCATAATAACCCACCTCAACATTATGACCGAGTTTCACCTCTCCTGCTGTGGCTGCAATTTCCTCAATCAAAATTTTGGCTAGGGTTGTTTTTCCCTGACCATTTTGACCAACAAAAGCTATCCGTTCGCCGCGTTCCAATCTAAAATCAACAGCCCGTAATACTTCCAGCTCTTTATACGATTTGGTGACGGATAAGGCGTCTACAACAATCTGCCCAGATCGGTTTGCCGGAGGAAATCGTAAATTCATAGCGGAAGTGTCCTCCACATCCAACTCGATCTTATCCATTTTGTCTAACTGCTTTTTCATGGATTGAGCCATCTTAGTTTTATTAGCTTTAGCCATAAAACGATTGATAGTACGTTCTTTCTGGGCAATTACCTTTTGCTGATTATCATAAGCCGATTGCATCTTTTCCCTGCGATCTTTTCTCAACTCCAAATACTTTGTGTAGGGCGCCTTATAATCATACAAATTCCCTAAGGAGATCTCAACTGTCCTATTTGTCACATTGTCTAGGAATTGCTTATCGTGTGATATAACAATAACAGACTTGTGGTAATTCTGCAGGAACTTCTCCAACCAAACAATAGATTCAATATCCAGGTGGTTGGTTGGCTCATCCAGTAGTAGATAATCCGGTTTTACAAGTAGCATTTTGGCTAGCTCCACTCGCATTTGCCATCCTCCACTGAACTCTCCGATTTGCCTATTAAAATCTGTTTGCTTGAAGCCCAGACCTTTTAGTATTTTTTCTGTTTCAGCCTCTATGGAGTCCCCACCCATTACTTGAATTTGATCAGTCAGATCAGTAAAACTTTGAATCAAATCCATGTAAGAATCGGATTCATAATCTGTTCGGGTTTGAATTTGAGCATCTAACTCAGCAAGTTCAGCTTCCATTTTATGAAACCTCTCAAAAGCGGTAAGTGCCTCCTCCATTATTGTCTTGCCAAGTGGAATATTGATGTCTTGATGTAAATAAGACATGGTCGCATTGGATGGCATCGCTACTTTTCCAGAAGTTGGAGAAATAGTTGAAGAAAGAATTTTAAGCATGGTTGATTTTCCAGCACCATTTCTACCGACCAAACCGATTTTATCCTTTACATTAACAACCAGGTTTACTTCATTAAGAAGCGTCCTGTCACCATATTTCACGAGTATATTAGAAGCTGTAATCATTCTTGTTATTTTCTTGCGGGCACAAATATACAACCTGAAGTAAAATAAATCCCCTATTTTACTTTAAAGAATCCCCAAAATATTTTAATAATTAGACAAAAAAATTAATTTTGTCATATGTTAAAAAACCATTTATATCTACTATTCTTCTGTTGTATTCCCTTTTTTGCTCAATCGCAGGTTGAGATATCTGTACGAACGCTTGAACTTGCAGATACTACAGACTCCAGAATTTATATAAATGGATCCTTTAACGATTGGACTGTAAAAGATACGCTGTACGAACTGACATTCAACAAGGACTTAAGTCTTTACACAATCAGCCTCCCTGCTTCTCTTATCCTACCTATAGAATTCAAGTTTAACCGTGGATCAACGTTCAAGGAAGAATCTAATTCCATTGGTGAGCCTGTCTATCCGCACTTAATTAAGGAAACAGGTAGCTACGAGTATTTTATTCCTAATTGGGAGGATAAACCAAATACCAAGAAAAAGTATATTGCTAAACTCAGGATACATAATATTCCTGATGACCTTCCACAAGATCTACCTATATATGCAGTAGGTAATTTCAATAACTGGAATGAGAAGGATACCACATATAAATTGAACCGAACGGAAACGGATCTCTGGCAAGTGGATGTACCATTTAGTAGAGATACATTGGAATATAAGTATCATAGAGGAAACTGGATCATGGTGGAGGCCAAGCCAAATGGTAGAGCCAAAGAAAATAGAAAAATATATACCAATCCATGGACAGATGTTTATGTTACTTCAGACAAGATTGACAGTTGGGAAGATGTCCATGGTAACCTTAACACGCCCTATACATTAGTATTAATAGGTGCTGCGATCTTTTCATTTTTGGTAGGAATTATCCTTTTTATAAAATCAGGGAAAACGAATCCATCTATTCGATTGATGGCATTTTGGCTGATTGTTTTAGGTATAGAAATATTCGCAAGAGCAATTGTATTCAACAGAGCAGCTTTCCAGGCTATGCCGAAGTTATTTGTACTCCCAGGGCAATTAATGTACTATTGCATTCCGATATACATATTATTTACTAAGTCATTTTTGGAATTAAAGCTTAATTGGAAACCATATACAAAGTACTTACTATTCCTTCCAGGTATTTGTTATTCCATGTTCTTGCTAATCAGATTTGGCCCAATGGATAATGAATCCTTTATTCATTATGTACAAGCACTGAAGTATGAACAGATTCAGAAGATTTCTACAATTGTAGGTTTTATCTTTAATGCTTTGATGTTAGTCATCATTGGTAGAATATCTTCCAAAAAGTCCCTTGTAAAAGACAAAGAATTAATCCGACAGAAAAAAGGAATAATAAATGTTTTATTGGTCTTTTTGATTATTGCGATCGCACTTTGGGGGACTATTCTACTATTAGGGATTTACTTTAGTAGTTTAGAATCCATGGAAACCTATAGATTTGTTTTGCATTTCCTATCGGATAGTATGTGGTTTATTATTGCATTCGGAGGGCTTACTATTGGTATCCTGACTTTATCCCTTCCTAAAGTATTCTCAGTGATTGAATTGAATAAAGGTGCAACGCAGATTAAATTGGATGAATCACCTGCCAAAGCAAATCAACTGAAAAACAAGGAACAATTAAATAAAATTTTAGGATTCATGGAAACAGAGAAACCTTACCTAGATTCTAAGATCACCTTATCTGGCTTAGCTGATAAACTCAACATAAGTAGTCACAATCTATCCAGAATTATCAATGAAGAATTCGATAAGAACTTCAATGACTTTATCAATGAATATCGTATCAAAGAATTTAAGAAAATTATCTTGGCTGGAGAACATCCCAACTTAACGCTTCTTTCTTATGGTTATATGGTTGGATTTAATTCCAAAACCTCCTTTAATCGTTCATTTAAACGTATCACTGGACAAACACCAAGTGATTTCTTCAATAATATTCAATTGAATTGATTTCCACTTAAGCTTTGTAAACCACAAAAATATGGGTTCATTTTATAAAATGAACCCATATTTTTGTGGTTTTATATACCCATATTATACATAGGCACTAATTATATTTAAAAAACAAACATATTGTAATTGTTATAAAGAGCCGATTGTGCAATTACAAACAACAAGACTTATTATCCTTTAACGCTGATCTTTTTTATAGACTGTTTGGATCAGGTTAAATAAATGGCAGGCTGACATAGAAGCCAATTAATTCCAAAGCAGGGTGCTCGCAGTGCACCCTCTTTTTTTTAGTTACTAGAACGTTTAAGTGTAAATCCAAAAGTGGATCCCATACCTGCAGAAGAGCGTACGTTGACAGATTGATTGTGGGCCTCTACAATATGCTTAACAATGGAGAGACCAAGGCCAGAGCCTCCTCCCTTTTTCCTTGAACGACTTTTATCCACTCTATAAAAACGATCGAATACGTGCTCAAGGTGGTCCTCAGGAATACCTATACCATTATCAGCAACCTCAATCAAGAGGTTCTTATCCATATCATACATACCTACTCTTGTAACACCGCCTTCATTACCATATTTAATGGAATTCGTGATAAGGTTCGTTAATACCTGGTGAATGGTTTCTCGATCAGCATCAACCATACGATTAG
>OMKD01000142.1 GCA_900299495.1 Sphingobacteriales bacterium | reverse complement strand
TAATAGCAAGTGCTCTTCGTACTTGGAAGCTAGCTTTTTTGCCTTTGATAGATTCTGCTTCGCTTCTTTGAACAAAGATCTTCTAAAAAGAACCTGTGTTCCCTGAAGTAATTCCTGTAATCGGATATTTACATTACCCTTAGTATCGTACGATTGTAAAGCTCGAAGGATTAGTTCAAACAGATAAGACTTTAGCTCAGAGAATTTTCGGCTCTCTCCGATGTCCCCTTCATAAACGGCTTTTTTTAGCTCCTCCTCATCCAGAATCACTCCCTGATCTAAGAGATCAAAAAGTAGGAGGTATTTGCTTTCTTTGTCCACTTTTTCTCCAACATAGAGTTTGAAGTATCTTTTCTCACTCCCTGTTAGGGCATTTATTAGGTTTCTTAGTGATAGTGAAGGTGTCTTAGCCATAGTATTTTTGTGGAAATTTCTTGGACCTGCTCAAATTACATTTTTTTTGAAAAAATTAATATTTATTTGCCTGCTTCTGAGCTACATTTTAGAAAGTCTTTTCCTTAATTTAGGTGCTGTATCAGGCCATGTAATATGAAGATCGTTGTAAATGCCCGTTTTTTGATAAAAGATAAACTTGAAGGTATCGGTTGGTTCTCTCATGAAGTCCTCAGAAGGATGGTAGAGGCACATCCAGAGGATGAATTTATCTTTTTGTTCGATCGACCATTTGACGATACTTTTCTGTATGCCCCTAATGTAAAGGGCGTTCAGTTATTTCCGCCTGCAAGGCATCCGTTTCTTTGGTATCTATGGTTTGAATTGGCCGTAAAAAGGTACTTAAATAAGCATAAGCCGGACGCTTTTTTCTCACCGGATGGGTCTTTAAGTTTAAAAGCATCCTGTCCTCAGGTCATGGTCTGTCATGATATTGCTTTCATGCACTATCCGGAGTATGTGCCCAAGTTGGTGAATAAGTATTACAGGCATTACACACCCAAGTTCTTAAAGCGTGCAGATCGGGTAGTGACTGTTTCTGAATTTGTAAAATCAGACATCCATTCCACTTACAATACATCAAAAGATAAAATAGTCGTAGCCAATAATGCTGCTAGGGAAGCATTTGAAGTTATTGATGAGGGAGAACGAAATGCGATTCAGGATCGATTTACATCAGGGCAACCTTATTTCCTGTATGTAGGAGCCATCCATCCACGTAAGAATGTTGGTTTGATTCTTAAAGGATTTGAGCAATATAAAGTCAAGTATAATTCAGATTTGAAATTGGTCTTACTTGGCAGAATGGCTTGGCAGACTGATGAATTTGAGCAGCAATTGAAACACTCACCTTATGCTAAAGATATCGTGTTGCCTGGTTATTGTACCTCAGAGACTTTGGTTAAAATTACTGCAGGGGCCAGGGCAATGGTCTATGTTTCTAAATCAGAAGGCTTTGGTATCCCTTTGCTTGAAGCTATGCGCTGTGATGTTCCACTTATTATTTCGGATAAAACCTCTTTGCCAGAGGTAGCAGGAGATGCTGCCCTAATGGTAGGAATAGATGATCACGAGCAATTGGCAGAACATATGAATAGCATTCATACCTCAGAATCCCTCCGAAATGATCTTATTTCCAAAGGTAGATCAAGAGTGTCCTTTTACACCTGGGATAGGGCTTCAAATGTTTGTTACGCTGCCATTCAGGAAGCCATCAAGGCTTAGTTTAGAAACTGTATTTAAGTCTTAAAAAGAATCCCTGTACCGGACTACTGTATTTTTCTTGCCTATCAAAAACAATCTGTCCAAAGAATGCAAGATCCCAGTTTTGTGCTATGGAAAGATTGAAGTTAGGACTCAAAAAAGTGGCATGAACGGGGCCCGGTGAATACAAGAATGAAATTCCTCCGCTGAATATTGGATTGAAACTTTGATTCATACTGTAAAACACGGTGTATTTAAATGGATACAAATTCCGGGCAGATATATCGAAATCGAGTAGGTTCAGAATATTGGTATCTGTTTGTCCAAGGCTGTTGTAAAGAACTCCAAACCCAAAGTATAAGGCGTTTTTGTTAATATAGTCAAACTCCATGGAGAAAGAACCGGTGAAGGGTTCAGAAGAGGTACTTAAGTCATTGAAGGTATTGAACTCCCCTTTGAATCCTATTTTTTTGATAGCACCAGACCAGCCACCTCCAAGGGAAAGGTGATTCTCCGTAATACCAGCAAGTAGCTGATAATCGTAATTTTTGAGATTGAATTTGTACAAAAATCCAGCTTTCAGTTTTTTGATATCATCAGCTGCTGCAATTGCAAATTCAATACTGGAGGTAAAACCAATATATTTTCGCAAAAGAAAGGCATCAGACCCTGGGCGTTCCTCATAATCAAAGTCCGTAAAGTTGAAGGCATTGAAGATGTCATTTGAATTCCAGAAGGTGCTGATCCCCCAGTTTATTCGCTGACGACCAATACTCATTTCCCAATCACCAAGATATATATCCAAATAGAATCTGTCTAGTATTGTCTGAGCAGCCCAGTTTGTTTGACTACCTTCCAAGGAGAGATCAAAGAAGTCGTTGCCACCTTCAAACTGTTCCAACATTCTTTCTGGAGTATCCAAGTCTCCGTATAGAAACCTGTTTCTAAGGGAGCTTTTAAAAACCATCTTAGAACCCAGAGATCTTGAAAAATTGAGTCTGTTGTGGATAAGGTTGTTTGAAAGTATAACTAATTCGGATTGACCCGTTATGAAGTTGGGCACCTGGATAAGCGAAGCAGATTGAAGATTCTTCAAATATCCGTTTACTTCCCATTTTGACTCATCCTCTTCCTGTGCGAGCACTGAAAAAGGAAGTAGGACTAATAGTAAATAAAAGAGTTTACTTGTCTTGTTGCTCATCGGATTCTATTTTTCCATCGACCATGTTTACCACTCTTCTAGCTCGTTCGATTACTCGGCTGTCATGGGTTGAAAAGACGAAGGTGATATTTTCTTCTTTGTTCAATCTTGCCATGATATCTAATAAATCTGCAGTAGATTTTGAATCCAGATTTGCTGTTGGCTCATCCGCTAATACGAATTTAGGCTTGGGTGCTAATGCTCTTGCAACGGCCACACGTTGCTGTTGACCACCTGAAAGCTGCGAAGGTCTTTGGTTCAATTTATCCTCAAGACCTACCGAGCGCAAAAGATCCGTTGCGCGTTTCTGCATTTCTTCTTTTGGACGATTTTGTAAGAGCATCACAAACTCCACATTTTCCTGTGCGGTAAGCACCGGAATAAGATTATATGCCTGGAATATGAAACCAATATTGTTTTTTCTGAAGTCAATTAGCTGATTATCATTCAAATCTTCCAAAGCTGTTTCCGCAAGCTTTACATCTCCTTCATTTGGTCTGTCCAATCCCCCAATGATATTCAGTAAGGTTGTTTTTCCTGAGCCTGAAGGACCCACGATAGCAGTAAATTCACCTTCTTCAATGTCCAAATCTACGCCTCTTAGCGCATGTACTGGAACCGTTTTTTCATTATAGATCTTATGTATATTTTTGACACTTATGATCGACATAGCTTGTGATTTTAAATTTTTCTAATTGCTTCCACTGGTCTTAAACTTATGGCCTTGAAAGCAGGATAAAGGGATCCTAATACAGCAGTTATCAATACCGCAACTCCAAATATGATGTACATATCTCCACTCGATTCTGGATATACTACCTCAGACATACCAAACTTTTGCATCCCTTTTGAGAAGTTGGATAGGTCTAGTCCTACACGCTTAAAATAACCCACGGATATCGTTCCAATCAACATTCCGATTGGAGCGGAAATCAATCCAAGTAGTAAGGTTTCCAATGTGATCATTTTAAATACCTTACCCTTATTCATTCCAATAGCCATCAACATACCCAGTTCTCTCATGCGCTCTAGTACTGCCATCAACATGGTGTTGATAATCCCAAAGATTAGGCCAAGCATAAAAATGAAGGTAAAAATGAAGGTAGTTAATTGTATCTGAACATTGAATAATTCGATCTCTGGCGAAATCTGATCATACACTCTAACCAATTGTCCAGGCATAGTCTCTGCAAGGTCTTCTTTAGTATCATATACTTTCTCTACATCTTTTACCAGGATAGCAACCTCATGACTTTGTCCTTTTATCCCAAGAACTTTATTCAGGTCCTTTTGACGAACATAGACATTGAATTGGTCCTGAAGTTGATTCTTTGTGTCATAAATACCACATACTCTAAAGGCAACTTTAGTAGGGATTCCATCCTTATCCGTAAAAGAAAGGACGACCTTTTTTCTAAGACCTATATTGTATTTTTCTGCTTGTGACTTACTGATCAGGATTTGATTTCTTTTCTTCTCTTCGAAGTAATTTCCCTCGACAACAAGATTATGAATGTTCGTAACACCTTTTTCTGCTTCTGGATTTATACCATATACATTTGCTACACCAGTTTTTCCAGCCACACCCAAGAAGGTTTGGTGCGCATAAGATCGCATAGCATATGCTTCCACAGCTGGGTTGGATTTCAGTGCTTCCTCTGTTTTATTTATGTCTGAAATGAAATTATAGGGAGCTTTTTCAAGTTCATTGGCCTCAATATCTGCATTGATGAAGGCAGGATTATGCACTTGAATATGCGAAGTTTGATTTTCAATAGCTTTTTCGATGTAGGTCATGATCATACCTCTTGAAAAGCTAAGTAAAAAAACCAAAGACCAAACACCAATAGCTATTGAACCGATAACTACTGCGGATCTGAGTTTACTTCGCCATATATTTCTCCATGCTATTTTAAGTAACATTTGAATTTTATTTTCTCATTGCCTGAATCGGCTTAAGTGAACGAATAACAAGGATTGGATAGATGGCCAATACTGTGCAAATAAAGAATACGATTATTGCTTGTGTAGCAAAAATGCTTGCATCAAAACTCATTGGAAATACAGGATGGAAACCAAATTTTTCATAAGTATTTGCTGCGTCTTTGCTGAACTTGGTCATGTCTATAGGGTTGTAAACAAAGTATTGGACAATCGGTATACTTCCTAGTATTCCAGCTACCGCACCAACAAATCCCATGAATATTATTTCCAACCATACTGAAAAAGCAAGGAGCTGTTTTCTCATACCTATTGCGGTGAGTACACCAAATTCATACTGACGTTCTCTAGTCATCATTAAAAGTGTACCAAATATTCCAAAGGTGATGATGATGTATAGAATTCCAAGTACAAGAAGTGATCCAGCTTCATCCAAGTTCTTGGCTTGCATCAAATCAGGCATCATCTCCATCCAGTCCATGACTTCATAAGTTTCTGTGTCTAAACCAGATTTGAGATTCGCAACTATTGGGTCAAGTACATTATTGTTTTCAACATTCAATACCATTCCTGTTAACATGCCTTCTGCTCCATAAAAAGTTTGAGCTGTACGGATATCCAAATAACAGAATTGTTTGTTCAGTTCTGGATTATTAAAACTTATGATTCCTTTTATTGGATAAAGATCTATAGCACTACTCGCATGATAGCCTATGCTACTTAGAATTAAACTATCTTTGAGCCCAAGATTTAGCTTTTTTGCAAGACCTTCGGCAAGGATCACTCCGTGTTCATTGGCAGCGAGTAACTCACCCTCAACCATTCTATTACTTAGTTCTCCGAGCGCTTGTTCTTTACTTAGATCTGCTCCAACTACTAGGACAGCACTAGACTTCTCTCCAGAAGATGCTAATGCAAAGGATTCTATTCTGGGAAGATAATCAATCAAGCCTTCTGTAGGAATAGATTGAAGTTCTTCCATTAGTGTAGCTTCATCAATAGTACTGTTGATTGTTCTGTCTTCCCAAAATCCATTTGCATGAACTTGGGCATATCCAATATGTAGCGATGTCACATTTTTGATCATCTCATTCCATGCGCCTTTTTGCAAAGATTTCATAGAACTTGAGAATAATACTGCGAAGAAAACAGAGGCAGCAGTAATAAGTGTTCGTCGTTTATTACGCCATATATTTCTCCAGGCTAGCGTTAATATCTTTTTCATATTATTTGATGCGCTTCATATTCTGAATAGTGAAGAAACTATCCTCGTATTGCTTGTCGAATTCAAGATTTAAATATTCGATAATCGTTTTGTTTTCCTCATCATCTGCTGGAGTTACTGTTAAAACAGTTGGAATGGGTCTTCCCGCCATAGTTTTGATTTCAGAAAATGCTATTGTACTTACCAGATATTCATCTTCATCGTAAAACTCAGATTTCATTTGTATAAACTCTTTTTTGTCTACCCAGAATTTGATACTTCCCCAAACTACAGGAACGCCCTCCTTAGGAGTCATCATAATTACATAACAATCTCTACCTTCAACTTTTTCGTCTGGAAGTCTCTCATGCGTGAAATCATTGACGAAAGAGCTTTGTCGAACTAGGTCATCGTTTGAGAAATCGGAACCCATCCAGGATTGTGTTAACATGGATGGTGGCATTTTGATAGTCTTGTTGATACGGGGTTGCCAATTCCAAAGTTCGTTTTCTCTTTTCAGGAACATAGTACCCTTATCTCTAGCTGGTCCTGTTACTTGAATAAGAGCATACTTCTCACCTTTTGCCCAAGATTTCATGGTCATTTCTCTGGACCAATCTGGTCTGATAATAGTCATTTTGATTTCACTAAAATTACTATTACCACGCATGGTATTTTCTACCTTTTTGATAATCTCTTTTGAGCTTAGGGTTTGTGCTTCAAGGGTATTCGGAAATGTACCCGAGAGGCCAAAGATTAATGCTAGAATTGGAATATATTTCATGCTGATTTTATTTTCTTTTGAAACAAGCTTAAGCAAAAAAAGATGTTTGTTATATGTAATAATTAGGTTATAAATTTGCTGTTAATTACTGCAAAAGTAAAGTCTTTTTCTTGCATGCAGACTATAACTTTGATAAACATAAATATGTAATCGACAAGCAGCTAGTGACTCTTGTAAATCCAATGATTCGGATAACCCGAACGGTAGATCAAACTTTTAAGTTTATGTTTACTGTATTTGGTGTGCATGCTTAGATTACGAAGGTAGGCTGCCCTGGCCGAACGAACTTTATTATATACCTGCTTTTGTTCTTCTTTTTCTTTTCGGAACAGGGATACATTTAGATCTGCATCCAAGAATATTTTTTCTTTGCTTAATAAAAGGTCGATGTCTCTTTGGTCTGTTTCTGAATAGACATAGGCTTTCCCTATTACCAGTTTCATAGCTTGATAGGCTATCCAAATTGCAATTAGACTGAATGAAAATTCAGAAAACAGGAAGTATGTTGGCAAACTGGCCAGTTCATCAACAAATATGAATTTGGATAGGAAGTTTGTGATAACATAGCTAGAGTTGATAAATGCCAAAACGTATAAAACCTTTGTAATTCGCTTTAACCAAAGTAGCTTTTGTTTTCTCCAATAGGGTTGTTGCTGTTCGGAAACTCCTGCGTATTTGATATATCTAAAAGACAGAATGATATAAGGGAAAAAAGTAAGCAGGAAGAGTATTCCTTCTATTGAGTATAGGTAGCCAAGAAGGTCCGCTTGTTGCTCTGGGTTGTTCATGGCTTGAATACTCAGAAATAAATGACTGAGTGATTGTGCTATTGGTAAGACAAAATGTTTGAGATCCGAACCTCTCAACAGATAATGTGGGTATATATTAAGCTTTATGTAATAGAAGAATAATGGACCCAGCCAGATTGTATTCCACAAGATTGCTGTTAGTTGATTATCCATATGAATGTGTCCGGCAAGAATAAGTCCATTTCTAGTAAGTGCTAATCCAAACACAATAAAGAAAACAGCCAAAAAAATGTTTGATCTGTAATTGCCTCTTCTTCTTAAAAAGTAAAAGAAAGCACATAGGATTATGCATAAACTACTGAAGTACAGAATGATGCTGCTTGCCTGAAATAACTTTTCAATCATATATGAAAAAGAAAATTTAAAACAAAATGTTGTTTATTTGTTTTAAATGGTTTAAGTTTGTAAAACAAAATGTTTTAAAAGCGTGATATATGAGAACTATAATTTACGAAAAAATCCCAAGCATAATTGCGTTGGCTTTAGGCTTTTTAAATTTTATCGCTTCTAAGTTGAAAGATAATATTCTCTTAGTTTTAGTTCTGTTTTTATTAGTAGAACCAAATGCTGACAATAAAGGTCAAATTGTACTTAGTTTTCCCGCGTTTTCTTTCAAAAAAGAGCAGGTTGATTTGTCATCAGCTCCTTCTGATCCTTCATTTCAAACAGCTTCATTGATTGTTGAAGAAAACAATGAAGATGAAAAACCTGAAGTGTTGGAAACTGTGTTGCCTAGTAAAAAAGATGCTCCTGCAGACTTGATGACAATCGATAAATGGAAAAAATTGGTTTCTTCCAAAGGTATATCTGTAGAAGAGCTTCCAAAGTTTGAATACCTTAAGAGGTATGCACAGGTTTCTGTTGAAGAAATGAAAATCCATAAGATACCTGCTTCTATTACAATTGCTCAAGCGTTATTAGAAAGCAATGCAGGGAGAAGCAATCTCGCAGTTAAACACAAAAATCATTTTGGGATCAAGTGCTATGATCAAAGTAATAGCAAAGGTGCCTGTGTGGTATTTTACTCAGACGGACCAAATGATCGATTCAAAAACTATGAATCTGTATGGTCTTGTTTTCGCGATCACAGTTACTTTTTAAAACGAAGTCGTTATGCGGCACTCTATGAACTGAACATTCAAGATTACAAAGCCTGGTCAAAAGGGCTTAAAGCTGCCGGCTATGCAACTGATCCTGGCTATTCAACAAAGTTGATTCGATTAATCGAAAGATGGGATCTTCATTTATTGGATCAGGTAAAATGAAAAATGCTGCCCATTAGGGCAGCATTTTTATTTTTGCTCTTTTTCCTTTTGTTCAGCATCTTTCATCCCCTGCTTGAATTCATTTTCCAATGAATTTCTCGCTGTATTAAACTCACGGATACCTTTTCCGATACCACGCATTAATTCAGGAATCTTCTTTCCTCCAAATAAAAGAATAATCGCCAGAAATATGATAATCCATTCCGGTCCAAAAGAATTAAACAATGCAAATATTGCTGTATTCATAATAGTTGATTTCTTTTTATTAATGCAAAAATACGATTTACTTTTCAAAGTATCTTTTAAATCGTCGTATTAATTGATCTAATCGATAAAATTAAAGTAAAGGTCTGACTTTGTTTTGACTTTTTAGGGCCGAGAAGGTTTAAAGTCCTAATAAAGATTACTTTATGATTCGGTCTGCATGTTCTGAAAGGAAGTCATTCCAGTTCTGTTTTCCTTTCAGTCGTTTTATCGGAGAGGATTTTTCCTGGTAATGACAAACTGCTGCAGCCAGGGCATCCGAGGAATCCAAATAATGGTCATCAAAGGAGATTTTATAAATCATTTCCAAGGTTCGCGCTACTTGCTCTTTACTAGCATTTCCACTTCCAGTGATGGCTTGCTTTATGCGTTTTGGAGAATATTCAACAACATCTATTCCAAGAACCTTTGCAGCTGCTATGGCAACCCCCTGCGCTCTTCCTAGCTTTAGCATAGACTGCACATTCTTTCCATAGAAAGGCGCTTCAACAGCCATCTCTGTAGCCTCGTGTGTTTTTGCGAGTTGTTGGATTCTAATAAAGATATGCTTCAGCTTTTCATAATGATCACCAAGCTTTTGCAGATTGACTACGCCCATTTCCAATGGTAAAAGCTTTTTACCTTGAACTTCCAGGACTGCATATCCAAGAATATTTGTTCCAGGATCCACTCCCAGTATTCTGTAACTTGATTTAGTTGACATTGGCATATTATTGATAAAGCTTTGCAGAACATTTTTGTTTGAACAATGTGTTATATATTTATCCACCAGAATTATTCACCAGTTTCAAAATCATAATCTATCCAAAATCCAAAACTAAGGCAATTCATAAAGATAACCATAGGTATTTTACTATTGGTTTCATTGGTCTATCAATTTTCCAAACTAAGTATAGGAGCAAATGACGTGGAGCTTTTGAAGCGTAGTATATCTGAAAATTGGTTGCTACTTTTGTTTTGTTGTCTCTTGATGCCTTTGAACTGGTTGAGTGAGTGCGTAAAATGGCATTTGACTATGAAAGTTGGTCATCAATTAAACTGGAGGACAGTTATAAAAAGTGTACTGATGGGTGTGTCTGTTTCATTAGTTACACCTAATCGGGTTGGTGAGTATTTTGGCAGAGCTGCTGGATTAGAGCCTGAAAAAAGAACAGCAGGAGTGTTGACCACCCTATTGGGAGGCTTAGCGCAAAACCTGGTGACCTGGACTGCTGGAATCTTGTCTGTTGTATTTTTACTAAATGAGCAGATTGAGTTTTCAGCTTATTTTGATAGTTCTTACCTGTCACTTGTAGTTGTTATTATATTAATTGGGTTTGTTACTTTCTTCAGGATAGGTGTACTTCGCAAAGGATTTGTTTTTCTTGCCAATCGAATTGAAAAATTAAAGCCCTATGTGGATGTATTTGATATTCTTGAGCATCAAGGCTATAAAACACTGATCAAGTTATTGGGACTTTCTGCCTTTCGCTACTGCGTTTATGCGAGTCAGTATATCCTATTACTCTATTTTTTAGGAATAGATTGTTCATTTGCCTATCGAATGGCGGGTGTAGCATTTATATTTTTTATTCAGGCGAGTCTACCTTTGCCTGCTGGATTGGGTTTAGTTATGCGAGGAAATGTCTCTTTGTTGGTTTGGGGGACTTTATGTACTTCTCCGATACTTGGAGTTGCTGCATCTTATCTTCTGTTTATAATAAATTTTAGTGTCACTGCGTTTTTGGGTGTATACTTCTTTTTTAAATCCAATATTAGCTTTAAACGAATTGACCATGCGGACAACGCTCATTAAATATATCCTAGTTCTCTCATCTTTTGTATTTGTATGCTCATCAACTCAAGGGCAAGTCAAACAGCAGTGCGCCATTAAGAATACTGCATTTCAGACGGGTGAAGAAATCCGTTATAAGCTTTATTATAATTGGAATTTTGTTTGGGTACCTGCTGGCGAAGTTGTCTTTACTGTTCAGGATCTTGATGGCTTGACTCGATTAAAGGCAGAGGGAAAAACCTATAAATCGTACGAGTGGTTTTTCAAGGTGGACGATGTTTATGAATCTTATGTGGATCCGAATACCATGTTACCAAATGTTTCTGTGCGCGACATTGAGGAAGGGAATTTTACGCTTTATGATCGGGTTGAGTTTGACCGAAATTTAAGTGAAGCCTATTCCCAAAGAGGAAAATCAAAGTCGGAGGCAGTCTTTAAGGATCCGGTTCCTATTCAGGCTTGTGTCCATGATATGCTTTCCGTAATCTATTTTGCGAGAAACCTGGACTATGAAGGCATGGACCAAGGTGATATTTTTCCGGTATCTATCTTTTTAGATAATGAGGTCTATCCATTGGAGGTAAGGTATAGAGGGATTCATGAAAAAAAGAAGATCAAAGGTTTAGGAAACTTTGAGACCTATTTGTTTTCTCCTGCAACCATTGCTGGGGATGTATTCAAAGAGGGCGATGAAATGAAGGTGTGGGTAAGTAGGGATAAGAACAGATTGCCTCTTCTTATAGAATCGCCAATTGCAGTTGGATCAGTTAAGGCTGTACTTATGGATTACAAAGGCTTACGTTATCCCGCTCCGCAAAATATAAATCAATAAAATTAGTATTCGATTAATTTTTGTAATTTCTACCTGAATAAAAAATACGTCCCCTATGGCAAAGACGATTTTCAGGATTTTCATGGTCTTATTTATTTTCGGTGCTGGTATACTGGTAAGTTGGAATTTCTTTAATGCTAAGCCTAGCCAGCCACAGATCGCTTCGCAGATCGTTATCAATAAGATCGAAGAAGTATGCAAATTAGTTACCGTCGAGGGTTTCTTTTCCGAAGAGGTAGAGTATAAGGAGGAATCAGACTTCTCTTCCTACATGGATTATTTATTGATCAAGAACTATCTCCCTGTTCGAGCAAATCTGAAAGTCAATGCCAAAGTTATGGTTGGTTATGATATGGGTTCCATTAAAATTGAAGCCTTTGAAGATGAAAACAGAATTTTGGTTAGTAATCTTCCGGATCCCGAGGTGCTCTCCATAGACCATGAAGTTGTATATTTTGAAAAGGATGAATGGAAATTCTTCAATGAACTTAGTGAGGCCGATTATATCTATTTGAACAAAGAGGCTGAAGCTCAAATTAAAAAGGCTGCTGAAGAATCCGACCTTATGCAGTTGGCAAATACTAATGGGAATAAGATGATTGAGATGATGCAGTTCATTGCCGAGGCTTCTGGTTGGCAGTTTGAAATTGTTGGTATGGATTCTATTCCCCAAAAAAACTTTAATACCTTTGAATAAAACAAAGGTTATGATCGGCATTAAGTCAATTAATTTAGAGGAATTAAAGCAGTGGAAGGAAGAAGATAAAGCCTTTCAACTAGTTGATGTGCGTGAAGATTCTGAGCGGACACATTTTAATATCGGAGGAGACTGGATTCCACTGGCTGAGATTGTCAACCAAAAAGAGAAAATCAATACAGACAAGCCTGTCGTTTTCTACTGTAAAAGAGGTATACGATCACAGATAGCAATACAGAAGCTTAAATTTCATATGTCTTCCAGCCAATTCTACAACCTCAGGGGAGGGATATACCCACTATTATAAGTCATAATCATTGTTTTTAATCTTTGCCTAGGGAAAAGTAAAGGGTCTATAGCTATTTCTTAGTGAAAAAAGTATATTTTCCTATCCGTTAAATACACTGATTCAATATTAAAATCTATCAAAAACGAAATATGAGTTCTAATTCTACAATCTTTTTAGATGAAAATGATGCTCCTGAACGAAAGGAGATATTTGGACATCCAGCTGGACTTTATGTATTATTCTTTGTGGAAATGTGGGAACGATTCTCGTACTATGGAATGAGAGCCTTACTTACATTATTTTTAGTTGCACCTATAGTTACAGGTGATCCTCAATCAGGATACGGTTGGACCAATGCAGAAACAATAGCATTCTACGGGACTTATACCATGTTTGTTTATTTAACCTCAATTCCAGGAGGATGGATAGCAGATAAATTTATTGGTCAGAAAAAAGCTGTAATGATTGGAGGCCTTTTATTGTGCTTAGGTCACGGGGTGTTGGCTGTAGATGCACAATGGGCTTTCTTTACTGGGCTTGTTTTAATTGTGATTGGCGTTGGATTCTTGAAACCTAACATCTCCTCTATGGTTGGTGGACTTTATAAAAAGGGCGATGACCGAAGAGATCGTGGTTTTTATAT
>OMKD01000141.1 GCA_900299495.1 Sphingobacteriales bacterium | reverse complement strand
TTCAAAGGCACCGATCCCCGTGCTTACATCACCTGCTCTAAATAACAAAACGGGAATAGCTTCTGACCGATAATCCTTATTCAAGGACTTTATCATTTTAATATAAGCTATTGCTTCCTCCTCCGCCTCATTAATATCAACGGCATTCTGCATAACACCTTCCAGGTCAGAAAGCTTATTTAATGTTTCCAGTAACTCCCTATTACTCTGAGCACTCGAAGAATTTAAGTAAGAACAAATGAAGATTAAAAAACAGATAAGGGTTTTATTCATGGAATTATTTTGTGACCCAATATACTATGGGGCGACTAACTCAATCTCTTCCACCTGATAATTGGACTGGATAGTCATTGATCGAAGTTCTTCCATGCTTCCTGTGAAAGCGTTGAAATCCACATAGCCTTCAATCCCTTCTAGTTTACCTTTATTACCATATTGCCAAAACTCCCACTCAGACTGTATTAGGTTTGGTTCAAAGAATCTATTATACCTGGCTACCCAAAGTGGATAATCATCAAATTTACCTTGCAAGGTTTGATTATAAAACTTCTGATAAGTATATAAAATAGGTTTTACCTGATAATAATCCTCTGCCAAATCAAGCCAGCGTTGAGCTCTGGCAATCAAAGAATCTTCCGGAACGCCATCATAGACTTCAACATCCAAAACGGGAGGCAAATCTCCGATCTTTAAGTCTGTATTATTCTTGAAATTGTCGAATTGGATTTGAACATCCAATGTAGGTCTGAAAAAGTGATAGGCTCCTCTGATAAGGTTTGCTTTTTTTGAATGCGTCCAATTATGTGCAAACAAACTGTCCTTAAATTTAAGCCCCTCTGTAGATTTTATAAAGGTAAAGTAAATGTCCTGAGTGGCTACCGTCTCCCAATCGATATTCTTCTGATAATGAGACACATCAATACCCTGAACGCTATAATCGTTCTTGCGCTTCGTATCTACTTCACACGAAAAGACAGCAAGGCATGCAATAAACAGCCAGAATTTTTTGGATAGGTTCAACATAAAACTTTACAATAATGTCCTTCTTCCACAATATCAGCAGATATTTTGTTAAACGGTTTATTTGAGGTTTATAATAACACCAAAATGTCCGTTTTTATATATCCGATGTTAAAAATACGTAAATAAGCAAACTATTGTTGTCTGTTGGTATAAAATTGACTGATTATTTATTCTTAATTTTGTCTCATGCTAAATATTAGACAACTCTTTTTAAAACATATGGCTCCCACAAGTTCTTTTCCATTAATGCTGGAAATTGAATCTTCTGAAGGAGTTTACCTAATCAAGCCTGACGGGACAAAAATGATGGATCTCATCTCCGGAATTGGGGTATCCAATATAGGACATAGACATCCGGCAGTTGTAGAAGCGATCAAAGAGCAGACCGACAAATATCTGCATACCATGGTCTATGGTGAATATGTCCTTGCTCCTCAAGTGGAACTTGCAAAGTTACTTACGGAGCAACTTCCTGAACAACTAAATAGTGTCTACTACGTAAACTCCGGAAGTGAGGCTACTGAAGGAGCTATGAAACTGGCAAAGCGAAAAACGGGTAGAGCAGAAATCATTGCCTGCAAAAAAGCCTATCACGGTTCTACACAGGGAGCAGCCTCTTTGATGAACCCAACAGATTATACTAGAGCCTATTATCCTTTGCTTCCAGGTATAGCACATATAGAATATAATGTCTTTGAAGACTTAAGTACCATTACTGAACATACAGCAGCAGTTATCGTAGAAACCGTGCAAGGTGAATGGGGGGTGCGAAAACCGCATGCCTGTTACCTGCGTGCATTGCGCGAACGATGCAATGAGGTAGGCGCTTTACTCATCTTTGATGAAATCCAAGCAGGCTATGGAAGAACAGGTAGTCTGTGGGCCTTTGAGCAATATCAGGTGATCCCTGATATTTTATTATTAGCCAAAGGTATGGGAGGCGGTATGCCCATCGGTGCTTTTGTGAGTAGTCAGGAAATCATGAAGTCTTTATCCATAGATCCTATTCTTGGACATATCACCACCTTTGGAGGGCATCCAGTAAACTGTGCAGCAGCACTTGCCTGCCTAAAAACCATATTAGATGAAAAACTGGTCGAAGGGGTAAAAACCAAAGAAACCATGTTCCGATCAAAACTAAAACATCCGCTTATAAAAGATTTAAGATCTGCAGGATTGTTGATGGCCATGGAGCTGGACAGCTTTGACCGAGTGCAGCGAGTGATAGAATACTGTTTGAATAATGGTCTGATCGTAGACTGGTTCCTTTTCAATACAGAATCTGTACGAATAGCACCACCTTTAATTATTACAAAAAAAGAAATTGAGACGGCTTGCTCAATTATTTTAAAGGCCTTAGACTACGCCAACAATTAGTGCGCAAAAGGTGTTGATAACCAAACATTCTTCTATATTTTTAAGCTCGAAAACATAGAAATTATAACCACTTGAAAACCAATTAAATTTTTTACTCAAAAGCCTTGCAATATGTTATTTATTGCTTACCTTTGAGCCGAATTTTGAGAATCCAATAATCAAATAATATACTATTTAGGATTATGGCAAATATCGGTCGCGTAAAGCAAGTAATCGGACCAGTAGTGGACGTAAGTTTCGATGGGGAAGGGTCTAAGTTACCAGAAATTTTCAATGCGTTAACTATCAACAGAAAAGATGGTTCAACGCTAATACTAGAAGTACAACAACACCTTGGTGAGTCATCAGTAAGAGCAATCTCGATGGATTCAACTGAAGGTCTAGTAAGAGGTGAAGAAGTAACTGACACAGGTGCTCCTATTTCAATGCCAGTAGGTGATGAAATTCGTGGCCGTCTGTTCAACGTGGTAGGTCAAGCAATTGACGGTATCGGACAAATTGAGAACAATTTGACTCCAAGACCAATCCACGCAGCTCCTCCAACTTATGAGAACTTAACAACTCAGAAAGAGGTACTTTTCACAGGTATTAAGGTTATTGACCTTATCGAGCCTTACATGAAAGGTGGAAAAATTGGTCT
>OMKD01000140.1 GCA_900299495.1 Sphingobacteriales bacterium | reverse complement strand
TCCATAATGAAGGGCATTTGATTATTTTTAAAAATGCCGAGGAAATCTTTACCAGTTTGAAATTGGTAAAGCATTAAATTCCGAAAGCTTAATAGCCAAGCAGACTAATCCTTATAAATCCATACCTATGAAGCCCTTATGCTTTTTTATAGTAAGTAAACTCATCTTTTGCTCTTGTAATACTGAATTAAAGCAGGAAGCAGATGCGCATACCAACATAATCGGTAAAGAAAATTTGGTCCTCTCCAGGTCCAATTATAAGGATCAATTATACGGGTTTTGGTTGGGGCAGAATATTGCTAACTGGACTGGTTTGGTAACAGAAATGGATAAGATAGGTGCTATTGGAGAAATCAAAACAGGCGCATTTTATACCTGGGCGGATTGGGGCCAAGCCGATCAGGCCAATATCTGGGATGTAGGTAAGCCTAGTGATTTATCTCCGACTATTGATTTTGTTTTTAGGGATACGAGTGAGATTTGGGGAGCGGATGATGATACCGATATAGAGTATATGTATCAGCATTTGATGCTGATTAACCAAACCAGTGTTTTGACAGCCGAACAGATTCGGGAGGGATGGTTGAATCATATCCGAGCAGAAGAGGAAAATTACCTTTGGGTATCCAACCAGAAAGCTTTTGATCTAATGCAGCAGGGGGGCCTTCCACCATTTACGGGTGATCCTGAAAACAATGAGCATTATGAAATGATTGATGCTCAGTTGACCACGGAGATCTTCGGTCTGTTTGCACCTGGAAGACCGGATATTGCCATGCGTTTGGCGACTCTTCCAATTCAAACTACCGCCAGGGCAGAAGCTGAAGAGATCTCAAGGTTTTATGTGTATATGCATGCCTTGGCATCCTTGAAAAAAGGCCTTGCCATTAAAGATAGATTGAACTGGATGGCGGATGAGGCAAGGACGACACTTTCGGATAGTTTGTATCCAGCCAAGATGTATGATTATACCAAAGGGCTATATCAATCTGGAATATCTTGGGAAGCTGCAAGGGATTCGATTTATATCAGATATCAGTTGAATGAGCAAGATGGTTACGATATCACTTCTAAGCATTTGTATTGCAATGGATGTTTTGCTGCAGGGATTAATTATGCGGCAAGCTTAGTTAGCTTGTTTTATGGAGAAGGGGATTTGAAAAATACCATCAAAATTGGAACCCTTGCAGGATGGGACTCTGATAATCCAACGGCTACTTGGGGTGGTTTGATTGGGTTTATGCTAGGGAAAGAAGGTGTTGAAAAAGCTTTTGGACGAACATTCTCGGATCGATTTAATATTCACAGAACCAGGCAAAACTTTCCAAATGATGGCTTGGATACCTTTACAAATATGGCTGAAAAAGGGCTGTTGGTATGTGATCGAGTTATTCAAGACGAGATAGGTGGAATCGTGGATTTAGAGGAGGATTCCTGGACTATTCCTATCCACTAAGATGCCTTTGATAGCTGGAGTCAAAGTCTGATTTATAAGAGAATTTACTTATCCTTATTCAGAATACTTCTTGTCGATTCTTAAACAAAAGATTGGTTTAATAATTAGATCATTATCTTATAAACAAGCCTTTTAGTTATTTTTAATCTTCCATGTAGCCTTTGAGACAAATCGATAGTAGTATTAAAAAATTGGGCAACTATATAGAGTACATGCTATCTTCATCTTTCTGTTCAGGCCTTTTAAACTATAAAAAATGACTTCAAATAAAGGGATAATATTAGTTTTTATACTTATAGCATTAGCCTCTTGTTCTACAATGAAGAACAGCGTCGTTTCAGCAGCTTTTAGTGATCGCGTTCTTAAACTTGCTTCTCATTGGGACAGCATCAAAACAAATACAGATTTAAGTTCAGAGAACATTAGCAGCTGGTTGCCTGAAAGTGGTATTCGTGGTAAATACGAGATTGCAAGAAAACAGGTTAGTCTAAACTTTATGGAACAACTCGTAGGGCATCCTGTGTTTTTGAAGGGACCTCATCAGGAAGAAGTTGATTTTAATAGTGGATCATTTGGATATTACAATCCACAGTTTCTTGAAAGATTGAAACCTATTCTTGGAGAAGCACTGCAGAACAAGCTCTTCGTTGAAAATACAAGGACCCTCTATGATGAAGAACTAAAACAGTATCTCAGAACTTTCTTCCTTTCCTATAATGTAGCTGCTAATAGAACCGATATCATGGAATCTTATCTGAAGCATATTGAGCATGGAGACCATAAAAGTTTTTCAGGACCGAGCTTTTACCTACAAGAGGCTTTCAGAGACTTTGCAGAATCAGCAGAGGAGAATGGTTATAATGTATATGAAGGATTTACCTGCCCAGGATTTTGGATTAGACGATCTATTGATGGAACAGAAAGTCAATTTTATAATTTATTATTGCTGGTTATGGAGACCTATGATGCTGATTTTCTTGAGCAACAAACCAAATGAATAATGGATATATAATTATTATACAAGTGTAGAGTAAAAAAACTTGATTTGATATTTTAGAAAAGAAAAAACATAAAAAAACAGAGCGATGTACTGGTACACCACCCTATTTTGTCCTTTCTAAGTGAATTGATTTTTAGCTTAATATTGGTTATAGTTAAATGGAAGCTGCAACATTCATGTTTTCCATTCTTAGTTTGATTAGTCTTGAAGCTTCTTTAAAACTCACCATACGCTGATCTACCTCATCCCAAAGCTTGTACTTCATTAAACTCAAGCTTTCTCGGAAAGAAATTGTAGTCGCATATTTAGTTAAAATAGGGTGTTCCTTCAAAGCTTTAGGTAAATTATAGTTTGGAATAAGACTATTCAAATGATGGATATGATGAATACCTATGTTTCCAGTCAGCCATTGAAAAACTTTCGGTAATTTATAATAGCTACTACCTTTTATTGCAGATAGCAAATAATCCCAATTCTCTCTCCATTGCTTGTATGATCTTTCATGTTGGTGTTGCACATAGAAAAACCAAAATGCAATGATTCCAAAAGTGAATATCAAAAACAACTGAATAAACAAGAACTTCCAGCCGATCAAAAGGGATAATGCAACATATACAAGGACTATCAGTAGGTTATCTTTAATAAGTGATGTAACCAATCGCTTGGCATTTCTCATCTGTTTAGCATACGTTGGGATTCGATTAGCAATAGAAAAATAATAGATTGGAGCAATTACAAATGTTACTAATGGCATCCTCCAAATTCTGTATGACAGTTTACCCCAGAAACCTCTCTGTTTGTATTTATCTACAGTAAGTGTTGGGATATCTCCAATGTCCCATACCTCGATTTGCCCATTATGTCCATGATGGAAATTATGGATCTTAGCCCAGTAACTGAATGGCAAAGAACTGAAACAGCTACAAATTTTGCCTATGAGCTTATTTGCCTTTCTAGAGGATGAAAAAGACTGATGCCCACAGTCATGCTGGATGATGAAAATCCTAACTAAAAACATAGCATTTACCAAGCCAATAGCCACTGTAATCCATATGGACCAATTCAAACTAAAATACATCAAGATCCATAAGCCTATAAAAGGAAGAAAAGTGTTGAGTATCTGAATAAAAGCCTTTTTATTATCTGGTATCTTATAGGAAGAAACCAGTTCTCTCCAATTCTTTAGAGAGTCTAAAATTTCTTTATCTAACATTTTAAAGCGAACATTTTGTTTAAAAATTCATAGCGCAACCAAAGTAAAATCTTTTATTCTTGATTTATATTAAATGTGCATAATTTTCATATTATGACAATTTCTATACCGGTTAGCTGCCGGAAGAAGCTAGACTACACTATCACTTAAGAATAAATGATTATCAAAGAATTCATAAGGTTTTAAAAGAAAAAACCTTAATTATCAATGAGTTGGATTGACTAACTTAAAGTCATTTTTTATAAGTACGCTTTAGATGGGGCTTTCTACTTGTAGTAAGAAGTTTATTGTTCGTCTATTATTTTTTAAAACGCTTCTTTTATATTGCCATTCATTTGCATCAATATTATATTTTAAAGGAAAATAAGTCAGCTTGAAGGATTATTTAGACATAGAGTACACTTCTGGAAAGAATGAGTTAGGTTTCCCGAATGATAAAGTCCTTTGGACCGGAAAACCAGCGTATAGAACCGTGGTTAGATTTTTACAAGCTAATAACCATTATAAAGATGTGGTAACGAAGGTTTCCAGCCCTATGATTGTCTATCTGATCTTGACCTTTTTCATATCCTATGGCTTTGTAATTACAGGGCATGTCGTATTTCCAATAGTTTTCTTTCTTTTTTGTTTGATTGCTCCATTTGTATATGAGGAAATTCGTAACAAGAATTTGAAGAAGATGGAATATATGATCACATCGAAATATGTGATCATCAAAGAATTTAAATTGTTTAAAAAAGAGATTCATCGGATATCACTGGATAGAATTGCCCAGCTAAATGTAGTTTCTTATAATGATACCCGTGATGGGTCTATCTATCTTTATACAGACATAAAATATAACTTCAGGACTGTTCACGGAAAAACCCATGAAAAGCAGCCTGTCATTACCCTTGAGTTGCTTCGGGATTATAAGGCGGTGTTTGCACTTTTATCCGAGTTGACCAAGAACAATAAGGTGTCTGTACCCAGGTATTCACCTGCTGTGATCGATTCAAATACAGCAAAATATACCGCTTATGTTTTCTCAGCTTTGCTTGTTTATTGTGTGATCTTATTGATGAATTTTTATTTCATTGCAGATCAAAAATCCTTTGAGGCTACCAGAGGGTTAAGCAATTTTGTGGTTAGGGTGGTTTTCTACATATTGATCATTGCATTCGCGTCAAGTAGTTATATTTTGACCCGCCCTAAACCAATAACAAAGGAGAAGTATACGCAAATACTGATCTTTTCAGGATTCTATATATTCTTTTTCTTTATGGTGCGAACAATCATGCAATTTCCACAATAGGTCTTTGGGTTTTTTCCTTAGTTCTTAGTGTAAAAATCCAACTATACCTTTCAGGAATACGTTTCTATTTTTTAGCTTAGACAATACAATCAGCAATGATTCTATTAATAATTAGATATGCACATGCTGTGTTTAATCAAATTCACAATATGAATAAGTTATCATCTTTATTTGTACTTCTGTTGTTTGCGGGTTTCTGCCAGGCGCAGAAATTTTCCATATTAGAGGCTAAATTAAGAGCGATTGAAGTTTTGTCTTTCAAAAAGCTGAATGATTTCAAAGGAGGTAGTCTTTATGAACTATGGATTCTCCAACCCATAGATCATTCCGATAACACAAAAGGGTTTTTTCATCAGAAAGTATATCTAACGCATCGTGGTTTTGAAAACCTTACGGTGATCAGAACGGCTGGATATAATGTGGGGCGAAATAGGGTTTCTGAACTCAGTCAAATGCTGGAT
>OMKD01000139.1 GCA_900299495.1 Sphingobacteriales bacterium | reverse complement strand
GGGTATTCAAAGCTATACGTCTAAGACTTTATCTGAGGATTCTAATCAAATCAACACGCTGTTTTCAAATTTCATTGGATTCAAGCTTATGCTTGGTCTTGTCTATTTTTTGATGTTATCAGCTGCTGCTTACCTGCTTAATTTTGATAAGGTCAGTATTGGATTACTGTATGGAATAGGTTTTGTGAACTTCTTATCAGGTTTATTACAGTTTCTGCGATCCAATCTTGCAGGACTTGGGCGATATCGAACAGATAGTCTATTATCTGCTGTAGACAGAAGTATTCTTATAGTAATTCTTGGTTTGATTCTTTATGGTAATCTAAATCTCGATTTTGATTTAAGCTGGTTTATCAAAGCACAGATTTTTAGTATGTCAATATCCGTGCTTATTGGGTCTCTTTTGCTGAGACCTTACCTGAAAGAAGTCCAATGGAAGTTAGATCGGACCGTATTCTTGAATCAAGTAAAATCGAGCCTGCCCTATGCGATTGCCGTATTGCTGATGGCTCTATATTCAAGAATGGATCAGGTCATGCTTGAGCGTATTTTAAGTGGATCGGGAGAAGGAGGTGTTTACGGAATGTCCTACAGGCTTTTGGATGTACTGAATATGATTGGTTTTCTTTTTGCAGGCTTACTGTTACCCATGTTCTCCAGAATGCATGCTAAAGGTGAAGATGTAAAAGGATTACTTGCTCTATCCGGAAAGATATTACTGGGGGGCGCAGTAATTCTTGCCTATTCTGTTTCATCGGTATCCTTTGAATTATTGGACTTAATGTATCCTAGTTTGAATGTTACAGCTGCTAATGCTGAGGTAACTCAATATTTAATGGGTAGCTTGGTTATGATGAGTGGGGGTTATATTTTTGGTACCTACCTGGTTGCTACAGATCGATTGAAGCAATTGAATATTTTGTTTTTAGCCTCATTGGTTTTGAATTTCACCCTAAATATTTTGTGGATTAAAGAACAGGGAGCGGTTGGAGCTGCGAAGGCTACACTAATCACGCAGTCATTGGTGTTTTTAGTAGAATTTATATGGGTTAGTTCGCTTCGCTTGGTGGTTCATAAAGACCTTACTTTAAGAATAGCTTTGCTGGTTTTGTTTATGGTATTGTTGGTGATGGGTGATCCATTGGTTTATATGGATCAGTTCTTATTCAAACTTGCCATTTATATCAGTGTAGGATTAGCGGGAGGATTTGTGTTTGGCCTGTTTCCATTAAATGAATTCATCCAAATACTTAAATCAAAGGAAAAACATTAGAATAACAAGGATTTCAATTCTTTGCTTCTGTATAAAGCTTTAAGAATTGTTTTATTTTATACTTTTGTAGCTACTAATTAATCGAAAAGCTTTTAGACAAATATTTAACTATGGATCAAAAGGATAGTTTATTGGGCGTTGTTGGCTCCGTTTATAAATGGAGAAAGCAAATCATAGGTTTTTCCTTTGGGATTGCTGTGATCATGGCAGTGTGCTCTCTGTTCCTTCCAGATTACTTTAAGTCCGTTACCATTTTTTATGCAGCCAGTCCTGATTTGGCTAGTCCAGAAGCTTTATTCGGGAAGTCCAATGAGTCTATGGATTACTATGGAGAAGATGAGGATGTAGATCGTATCATGACTATTGCTAAGTCGAATGAGCTAAAGGATTTCTTAATAGCAAAATATAATCTTTACGAGCATTACGAAATAGATAGTACGCATATCAAGGCGAAGTTTAAAATCTATGAAAGACTGGAGAAGCTATATGAGGTAGAAAAGACCAAATATGATGCTATTGAGTTGTCTTTTGAGGATAAGGATAAAGACCTGGCTACCAATATGGCCAATGATGCGCGTTTAAAAATTGATGAGATCGGTCAGCGATTGATCAAGCAGTCTCAGGCTCAGATGCTCAAGACTTATGAAGAAAATATTCGCATCAAGGTGGATGAATTGAATATATTAAACGATAGTATTCGTTTTGTTCGACAGGAATATGGTGTTTATAATCCGGTAACCCAGTCAGAGCAATTATCAACATTTACAGCTAAGGCAAATTCGAGTTTGCAAAGAGATAAGGCAAAGCTTAGTGCCTATAATAAAATGTCTAATCCAAATAGTGATTCCCTACTTGTTATCAAGGCCAGAATTACTGGTGCTCAGGAAGAGTTAAAGCAATTGGCTTATATAACTTCTGAGTTTAATAAAGGGATGGCTACCGTTGAGGTTTTAGCAGAGATTCAGGAGGAGAGTTCTAAGCAACTGGGTGAAGACAAGGAACGTTATAAGCAGATTCAATCAGCATATAGTTCTCAGTTCCCTACGATTCATACCGTTGAGGCAGCAGAAACTCCTGTAGTAAAAAGCAGACCTAAACGAAGCATACTTGTTGTTTTGGCAGGTGCATTATCCTTCTTTTTCCTTGCAGTAGGTGCTATCCTTATTGAAGCTTATCGTGAGGTAGACTGGAAAGAAGTATTGAACCAATAATTCAAATCAATTTTCAACGATAATTTTTGCGTAACCTGTATTTTCAATAAAAAGGAAATACAAGCCACTGCTATATGTTGATTTCAAGTTTAGTGTATCTGTTGAAATTATCCCCGATTCTATGAGTGATCCATTATTGCTTAATAATTTATAGTTATAAGCTTTGCCCTCTTCGATTCCATCAATCAAAAAATAATCTTTACCTGGGTTAGGTGAAATAGTTAGTGATGGATTTATTTGAGTATACGTTGTTGAACTGGTTGGATTGATGAATTTAGAGAAGAAGTACCAGATTTCAAGACTAGCATTGATATCGAGGTTGCCCCATACACCAGGCCAGTCGTGTCCACCGTTTTGAACTTTGTATAACCACACTTCGGAGTTATTGATACCTTCTGTATAAGATTCCCAGAGTATTACACTACCATCATTTACATTAAGATTAGGAAGAGATTCAGACTGATAATTTTGACAGTTATTTGCCTCATTCCAAAATTCAATCACATCTGAAATTGGCAGATATGCTCCCCATCCGTCTATATTGTTGATATCTCCCTCATAGAGTGTAACATCGTCAGCAGTTCCATGTATTTCAAAAACTGGGATTCCACTGGAATTACAATTGTCATAAATACTTTGCATCATAGTTCCTGCCACAGGAGCTATGGCCCTGAAATTTTCAGCTGCCTCACAGGCAAGTAGGTAAGACATATCACTTCCATTACTGAATCCTGTCGAGAAGGTTTTAGAAGGACTTAAATTATGTGTCTCTTGCAGGTAGGTACTTAATTGGATAAGGAAATCTACATCGTTTACGGATTCTTCATCGTGAAATTCATAACCAACATTGAAAAAGCGATTACCATAGTCATCCACAGTGCCATTCGGGTAGCAAACTGCAAAACCAAATTGATCTGCCAAGTCATTAAATCCGGTAAAGTTTTTCATGTCATTGGCATTTCCAGAATATCCATGCATCACCATAATCAAAGGCGCATCTGGTGGACAGTTCTGGGGAATGTGCAATATATATTGACGGTTCTGTCCTTGATGTTCAAAAGTCAAATACTGCGCATTTAACTGAACACAGGAAAAGGCAATTATAGAAAGGATGGAAAGAATAGATTTAGGCATAGTCAGCGATTTGATTATAATTTAATCAAATTGCCTTGGAATACGTCAATTATTATCTGTTTACTGTTTAGTTTACAAGCAATAGGCATTCGTATGCCAGCAGTAAGGTTTGAGACTGGTAATGTTTTTCGTCCAGTCTGGCCTGATGGAGT